>JAKAXS010000031.1 GCA_021816505.1 Pseudomonadota bacterium | reverse complement strand
ATCTCGTGATCCAGCGGGCCGTTGCCGCCGCCGACACCCAGTGTCCGCCCGGCTTGCAGGGCGTGCCACACGAAGGACTTCGCGTTGCCGACGGCGTTCGCGAGCGGCATGGCCTGAGCAAGTCCGGCCGCAATCGCTGCCGACAGCGTGCATCCGGTGCCGTGCGTGTGACGGGTATCGATTCTGGCGAGCGTGTACTGCCGGACGCCTTCGGCCGTGACGAGGACGTCGATCGCCTCTCCGCTGCCGTGCCCGCCTTTGACGAGCACAGCCTTGCATCCGAATGCCAGAAGCCGGTGCCCCTGCTCAGCCATCTCGTCGGTGGATCGCGCCGGGCTGGTGCCGCTGAGGATCGCGGCCTCGTGGAGATTGGGCGTGATGATGTCGGCCAGCGGGAGGAGCGTGTCGCGTACCGCTTCGACGGCGTCGGCTGCGAGCAGGACGTCGCCGCTGGTCGCGACCATGACCGGATCGACCACGAGCGGCTGCAGCCTGTGCCGCGAAATAGCGTCCGCGACGGCCTCGACCGTGATCTTGTCGCCCAGCATTCCCGTCTTGATCGCGCGGACATCCAGATCGCTCGCCACCGATGCGATCTGCTGGGCGATGAAGTCCGCCGGGATCGGAAAAACGCCGTCGACACCGCGCGTGTTCTGGGCCGTCAGCGCCGTCAGAACGGCGGCCCCGTAGACATCGAAGGCGGCGAACGTCTTCAGGTCGGCTTGGATGCCGGCCCCGCCCGAGGGATCGGAGCCCGCGATGGTGAGGGCGATGGGCTTGGCCATGATCAGCCGCCCGGCTGCTTCTGCTTCAGGATCTCGCCCGGCAGCGACTCCGAAGTCAGCCAGCTCTCGACCTGCTGGAGGCCCGGAAACGTCTCCAGCATCCAGTTACCGAACGTGTTGAGAGAGCCGGTGAGGAACATGATGCCGGTAATGATCAGGACCGCGCCCATCACCTTTTCGAACAGGCCGAGGTAACGCCTGTAGCGGTGCATGAACGACAGGAATGGCCCGATGGCCAAGGCGGCCGCCACGAACGGAATTCCCAGCCCCAGCGAATAGACGGCCAGCAGCCGTACACCTGCACCCAGGCTCGCTTCGTTGGCCGCAAGCGATAGGACTGTCGCCAGCACCGGGCCGATGCAGGGCGTCCAGCCGAAGGCGAACGCGAGCCCGATGAGGTAGGCGCCGGCGAGTGTTGCACCGCCGCCCGTGTCTGCCTGGAAGCGCGTATCGGAATAGAGCAGCGGGATGCGCAGCAGGCCGAGGAAGTGCAAGCCGAACAGAATGATCACCACGCCGGCAACCATCGACAGCTCGTTCTTGTAGGTCTGCATGATCTGGCCGAAATAGGATGCGCCGGCCCCCAGCAGCACGAAGACCGTCGTGAATCCCAGAACGAACAGCAGCGACGCCAGCACGACGCGGCGCCAGAGCGCGCGATCTTCTGTCTGGGCCGCCGTCAGCTGGTCGAGCGTGGTGCCGCCTAGGTAGCCGAGATACGGCGGCACCAGCGGCAGAACGCACGGCGAGAGGAAGCTCGCCAAGCCGGCCAGTGCGACGCCGAAGTAGAGGTGGGCTTCTGGAAACATCGATCCGGTCTCATGTTGCGCAGAACATATAGGCTACGCGGGCGCGGGCGTCATCCGCGGCAGGCTCTCGAGAAAGCCGGCGAAGTCCGGCAGAACCGCATCGGCACCGAGCGCGTCGAGGTCGTCATTGCTGTAGCCGTGGCGCAAAAGGACGAGCCGGACGCCCGCGGCCCGGGCAGCACCGGCATCGGCCCGGCTGTCGCCGACCATGACGCTGCGGCCGGGTGAAACCGAAAGGTCATGCAGCGCCTGGAGCAGCATTTCCGGTGCCGGCTTGAGAGGATGCGCGGAGCTGCCGCCGATCACGGCGTCGAAGAGCGATGTGAGGTCCAGCGCGTCGAGAACCTGTGCGGTGATGTCCTGCGGTTTGTTGGTGCAGATGCCCAGCTTCACTCCGGCGGACCGCAGGCTGTCCAGAACGTCGCGTGTGCCGGGGTAGAGCCCCGTGGCAACGCACGGCGCGGCCGCATAGGCCGCCAGGAAGTCGGCATGCACGTCGGCTACGCGATCCGTGGATGGAGCGGCGCCCGCCGCTGCGGTCAACGCGCGTTCGATCAGGACTTCCGACCCGTTTCCGACCATGCGTATGATCGCATCCAACGGCAATGCGTCGAGCCCGGCGTGTCGCAGCGCGACGTTCGCGGCTGCCGCGATGTCCGGCGCGCTATCCACCAGCGTGCCGTCGAGGTCGAAGACGACGGCATCGAGGCCTGCATACGGCGCCTGGCTCATGCGTTCAGATCAGCCGCGCGTCAGCGCGACGACGCCGGGCAGCTCGCGGCCTTCCAGCCACTCCAGGAATGCACCGCCCGCAGTCGAGACGTAGCTGAAGTCGGCCGTGACGCCGGCTGCGTTGAGGGCCGCGACGGTGTCGCCGCCGCCGGCGACGCTCGTCAGCTTGCCGGCTTTCGTCAGCTCTGCAGCCGCGCGCGCCAGCGCGAAGGTGCCGTTGCCGAACGGATCGATCTCGAAGGCGCCGAGCGGGCCATTCCACAGCAGCGTTCGGCAGTGGCTCATCACATCAATGTAGTGCTTCACCGCTTCCGGGCCGACGTCGAGGATCATTTGGTCCGCCGGGGCTTCGAGTGTCGGCACAACCTTGGACGGCGCGCCGGCCTCGAACTTGGCGGCGACGACGAGATCCTTCGGCAGCACGATTTCGCAGCTGCGTTCCTTGGCGGCGTGCATGATTTCAAGCGCGGTTGCCGTCATGTCCGGCTCGGCCAGCGACTTGCCGATTTCCACGCCCTGCGCGAGCAGGAAGGTGTTGGCCATGCCGCCGCCGATGATCAGCTTGTCGACCTTGGCCGACAGGTTGGTGAGCACGGGGATCTTGGTCGACACCTTGGCACCGCCGACGACGGCAGCCGTCGGGCGCTTGGGCTCTTCCACGGACGAACGAAGCGCGGAGATCTCCTCCATCATCAGCGGCCCGGCGTAGCTGGGCAGCAGATGCGTGATGCCTTCGGTCGAGGCGTGGGCGCGGTGGGCGGCGGAGAACGCTTCGCTGACGTAGATGTCGCCGGACCTGGCGAGCGCCTTCGCGAAGTCGGCGTCGTTCTTTTCCTCGCCCTTGTGGAAGCGCAGGTTTTCGAACACAGCGATGTCGCCCGTTGCGAGTGCGTTGCTAGCTGCTTCGGCGTCCGCGCCGACGCAGTCACCGACGAACTTGGCGGGGCGCCCGAGGATCTCCGACAGCTTGTCGGCGACCGGCTTCAGCGAGAACTCGGCGCTGGGCGCGCCTTTCGGACGCCCGAAGTGGGAGATGACGACGACGCGCGCGCCCCGGTCGGCCAGGTCCTTGATGCCCGCCGCCACGCGTTCCAAGCGGGTGGCGTCCGTCACGCGGCCGTCCTTCGTGGGAACGTTCAGGTCGGCGCGCACCAGCACGCGCTTGCCGCGCACATCGGCCTTCGTGGACGGCTTGAGGTTGTCGAAGTTCATCTACGATCCGGGATTAGACGTTGGCGGTCTTGATCTGCTGCTTGGCCACCTCGGCGACCCGCGCGGCAGTAATGCCGAAATGCTCGTACAGCTTGCCGGCAGGCGCCGAAGCGCCGAAGCCGGTCATGCCGACGAACGCATCCTTGTGGCGAAGCCATTCGTGCCAGCCCTGCTGTACGGCGGCTTCGATACCGACACGCGCGGCGACCCCCAGCACGCCGTGCTGGTAGTCTTCGGACTGCTGGCGGAAAAGCTCGAAGCTGGGCAGCGACACCACGGCGGCCTTGATGCCGTCCTTGGCCAGCAGGTCGGCCGCATCCAGGGCGAGGCCGACTTCCGAGCCCGTGGCGATCAGCGTTACGTCGCGCTCTCCGCCTTCGGTGCCGCGGACGACGTAGCCGCCCTTCATCGTCAGGTTCTCGTCGGTCAATGACTTGCGTATCTGCGTCGGCACGGCCTGGCGCGTGAGGGCCAGAACCGTCGGGCCGTCGCATTTGGCGAGCGCGGCCATCCACGACTCCGCGGTTTCGATGGCGTCGGCCGGGCGCAGGACCTGAAGGTTCGGGATGGCGCGCAGTGCCGCCAGATGCTCGACCGGCTGATGCGTGGGGCCGTCTTCGCCCAGGCCGATACTGTCATGCGTCATGACGTAAACCACGCGCAGGCCCATCAGCGCCGAGAGCCGGATCGACGGACGGCAGTAGTCGGTGAAGACGAGGAACGTGCCGCCGTAGGGTATGACGCCGCCGTGCAGCGCCATGCCGTTCATGACGGCGGCCATGCCGTGCTCGCGTACACCGTAGTGGATGTAGTTGCCGGCGAAGTTGCCCGGCGTCACCGAGGTGTGGTGCTTCGTCTTGGTGCCGTTGGAGCCGGTGAGGTCGGCCGAGCCGCCGATCAGTTCGGGCAGCACGGGCACCAGGTGCTCCAGCGTGAGCTGAGACCAGACGCGCGTCGCGCGCTTTGCCGTATCGGCGGCGAAGCCTTGGCGCGCGGCTTCGATGGCGGCGAACACATCGTTGGCGCGGGCATGTGCCAAGGGCTCGCCCAGCGCGTTCTGCGCTGTGGCGTCCGCTTTGGCGAAGCGGGCCTGCCAGGCGGCACGCTCCTTGGTGCTGCGCTGGCCGGTGGCACGCCAAGCCTCGAGAACCTCGGAGGGAACATCGAACGGCTTATACGGCCAGCCAAGCTTTTCGCGCGTGGCGGCGATCTCGTCGTTGCCAAGCGGCTCGCCGTGCGTGGAGGACTTGCCGGCCTTGTTGGGCGCGCCGTAGCCGATGACCGTCTTGCAGGCGATCAGCCAGGGCTTCGAGCTGTCGGCCTTCGCCTTGGCGAGCGCGGCCGAAATGGCATTGGTGTCGTGGCCGTCGATGCGCACGGTGTTCCAGCCGGAGGCCGCGAAGCGGGCGAGCTGATCGTCGCTCTCAGACAGGCTCGTGGCGCCGTCGATCGAGATGGAGTTGTCGTCGAACAGAACGATGAGCTTGCCGAGCTTGAGGTGGCCGGCCAGCGAGATCGCCTCGTGGCTGATGCCTTCCATCAGGCAGCCGTCGCCGGCGATGACGTACGTATGGTGATCGACGAGATCCTTGCCCAGGCGCGCCGCGAGCAGCTGTTCGGCAAGCGCCATGCCCACGGCATTGGCGAGGCCCTGGCCGAGTGGGCCGGTGGTCGTCTCGATGCCCTCGGCGTGACCATACTCGGGATGGCCCGCGGTCTTGGCGCCAAGCTGCCGGAAGTTTTCGATCTGGCAGATGTCCATGCCCGGATAGCCGGTGAGGTACAGCAGCGAGTAGAGAAGCATCGAGCCGTGGCCGGCCGAGAGGACGAAGCGGTCGCGATTGGGCCACTTCGAATCCGCCGGATCGAAGCGCATGGCTTCGGCGAACAGAACGGTCGCCACGTCGGCCATGCCCATCGGCATGCCGGGGTGCCCGGAATTCGCCTTCTGCACCGCGTCCATCGACAGCGCGCGGATGGCGTTGGCCATCTCGCGGTATCCCACTGCCGTGTTTGCTTTTTCCTGCGCCTTGGCCATACCGGTCTGCTCTGCCCCAACTGTCATATTTTGGTGCGCACATGTAGCCGCCACACGGGGTCGCGTCTACCCGACAAGCACGAAATCGAGGGTTTATTCGGCCGCAGGTTGGGTTTGCCGCCGGTGCGCCGTCCGCAAACGGCTCGGGAAGCGAGATAACGGACTGGAGCGTCAGGTCGAACGGGAACGGCCGGGGATGACGCTGGGCCTCGGATCGGTTCGCGAACCGGAACGGAATTCGGTCAGAGAAACGCGTCTGGAGATCCGGACCGGGTGGCGTTGCCGCCGCGGAGCGCTTCAACCGTGCCGCGCCGAGCAAGCCCAGTCATTGCTTTCGTGTCGCCGCGACGTGCTTGTTCGTCGAGCGTACTCGCGTTGCACCATGGAACGGCGTCGCGTCACACGATCCATAGTGATGAGCGTTGAGCGAGAGACGTCTTTCGTGCTGCAGCGCACGGCTATGATGCTGCTAGTGCGCAGCGACTCATGTACTAATAGTCTTTGTTAATGGCGTGTTTACTAAAATTACCGCACTGTGAAAGCGGCCGGCTGCGTCGATTTACTTCTCCCTTAATCCTCGCAACTGAGCCGTATCTGCAGAAGTCGAACTTGGGGATCGTTCGATGACACTAGACATCGCCCTACGCGCCGTCGCTACGTTGGCTTGCGTCTACGTTGCAGGCCTCTTCATCACCATCATGAGCCTTTCGGCTCTTGAGTCTGCCACCTTCAGTACTGGACCTTTCTGCTCCGGCCACGGCTGCATGACAGCCGCCAACGAGTATGCACCGTCCGCTGCCGCACGCTACACACCTGCCAGCGCCCGCAACGTTGTTGCGCTGCTGGAAGATCAGAGACTCTGACGCTCGCCGTCTCGTCGTTGCCTTAAACCAATCAGGAAAGAGCGGTCTGCCCATGACCGCTCTTTTTTGTTTTCAGGTTTGGATTGATTGAAGGCGGCTAGGGACGGAGCCGGCGCTAAGTCCGGGTCGTGGACCCAGGCAGATACGTGCGGCGCTCGTGACGCTCTCCGCCCTGCATCTCGATCAGGATGGTATCGAGGAGTGCGGAAAGCCGGTGGTAGGTCTCGTCCAGGGCCGCCGTGAACTGCGCGGCACGTGCCGACTCCACAGCCTGGGCATGGCTCATCGCATAGATGCGCGAGGCTTGCCGGGCAATCGCCTCGCAGAATTCGGGATTGGGGATCTGGTCGCGCAGCGACCAGACGAGCGCGTGCAGGTCTTCTGCCGCTGTCAGCATATTGAACGCGTTCTGCGCCGACGTGTCGGCGGGATGCCCGGCGGTGGCGCTGCCCTGGGAAAGAAGAGAGGCAGCGGCCCTGGCGATGTCTTCGCGTTGATCGGCCACGAAGCCGCGGAGTCGTTCGACGTCGTTACGGAGCACGCTGAGCAACGCCGGCGGCTCACGCAGGCTCGATTGCAAACGGTTGATGACGTCATCGAGAACGGTGGTGTCGACGCGGCGCGAGCGGCGGCCGTGCTCGGTCAAGAACCAGCGGCCGCGCGGGGTTTCCAGCAGCGCAGCTTCGATGGCACGGTATTCCTCGTCCGCTTCGCGGGCGCCGAGCAGGCTCTGATCTTTCATTGTTGCATTCCGCCCGGGCAGGCCTAGACAAGCCGGAAAGGTAGACTGATTCGTTTTCACGGCCGTTAACGGCCGTCAATCATTGTGGCGGCCAGCCGGGATCAAGTAGCGATCAGCACGTGGTAGCGAAGAACGCAGCAACGGACGATCGGGTTGCGTCCGACGGGAGCGCCTACGCGCTGCGCGTGAGTGCGTTCTATGCTGCCGTGTTTCTCATCTATGGTTTCAACGTTCCCTACCTGCCGCTATGGCTCGACTGGCGTGGCTTGAGCGACACCGAAATCGCGATCGTAACGGCCGCTCCGTTTTTTCTGCGTCTCGCGGTTACGCCCGCGTTCGCCGTCGCGGCTGACAAAAGCGGAAATCATCGCCTCTTCATCGTCGGACTGGCCGGGATTGGTTTTGTCGCCATAGCGCTCCTGAACGGGAT
The DNA here is from genome assembly GCA_021816505.1 of Pseudomonadota bacterium. Taxonomy (GTDB): domain Bacteria; phylum Pseudomonadota; class Alphaproteobacteria; order Rhizobiales; family Hyphomicrobiaceae; genus JAKAXS01. Next base: position 5,555 of record JAKAXS010000031.1, on the reverse strand, counting down.
GCATGGCTTCTGGCCCATCCTCGTCATGAGCCTGATCTTCGCGCTTACGACGATGACGATCATGCCGCTGACGGAAACCGTGGCGATCGGCGGCGTGCGGGCCTACGGGCTCGATTACGGACGCATGAGGCTGTGGGGCTCGCTCACGTTCATCGTAATCGGTGCTGCGGGCGGCGCGCTCGTGGCGCGTACCGGCGCGCAAGTCGTCGTGCCGGTATTGATTGCTGCCGCGGCTGTGACGTTTGCAGCATCATTCTGGTTGCCGCGGCGGCCGCAGACCGATCGCGGGTCGGCCGATCGCGGGCAGACGGCCGGTGCGCACTTCAGCTGGCATGACGTGCGCCAGTTGATCGGCTCTCCAATGTTTCTGATCTTCCTGTTCGCATCCGGCGCGATCCAAGGCGCGCATGCGCTGTTTTACACGTTCGGGGCGCTGCACTGGGCCTCCCAGGGTCTGACGACGACCTGGACGGGCGCGCTCTGGGCCGTGTCGATCGCCGCTGAGGTGGCGCTGTTCGCCTATTCGGCCGCGATCCTGCGGTTGGCCGGTCCGCTGCAGTTGCTGCTCGCCGGTGGCGCCGCGGCCGTCGTGCGTTGGCTGGCGATGAGCTTCGATCCTCCGCTGGCCCTTCTCTTTCCCTTGCAGGCGCTCCATGCCTTCACCTATGCGGCGACGCATCTCGCCGCGATCCATTTCATCCATCGCGCTGTGCCCCAAGCTGCGGCGGGGACGGCGCAGGCGCTCTACGCCACGGTTGCCGCAGGTTTGATGATGGGCATCGCGACACTCGCCAGTGGGCCGTTGTACGGCGCCGTCGCCGGTGGTGCGTATCTGGCGCCCGCCGGTCTGGCCCTCGCAGGATTGTTGGCGGGACTGGCGATCTATCGTCGCTGGGACGGCGATCTCCTGTGGCGCACCGGGGTTGCGGCACCGGCCAGCGTCATCCCCACAGGGCGGGAGACGGCGGATCAATCCAGCCATTGATGATCAACAGGCCATGCTCGCGGTCGCGCGCGAGGAGGAGGGGGCCGTCGAGATCCGCCCAATCAGCCTGCTGGGCGAGAAGCACGGCCGGTGCCGCGGCGAGCGACGTTCCAACCATTGAGCCTGCCATGATGCGGAAGCCTGCCGCCTTCGCCGCATGCGCCATCGCGAGCGCTTCCGTCAGCCCGCCAGCCTTGTCGAGCTTGATGTTGACGGCATCGTAGCGATCGCGGAGCTGGGGCAGATCGCGACTGGTATGCACGCTCTCGTCGGCACAGACAGGGACCAGATGAGGAATGCCGGCAAGTGCGGCGTCCGCGCCGGCGGGCAGCGGCTGTTCGATCAGCTCGACGCCGGCCGTTGCGGCGGCTTTTAGGAATGGAGCCAGCATTTCGATCGTCCACGCCTCGTTGGCGTCCGCGACGAGACGTGCATCAGGACGTGCATGACGCACGGCCAGCATGCGATCTGCGTCGCCCGCGCCACCGAGCTTCAACTTCAGAAGTTTCAGGTGCGGCACGCTCGAGGCCTTCGCGGCCATGCTCTCAGGCGTTCCCAGGCTCAGCGTGTAGCACGTTTCGACGCGCGCGAGCGCATCGAGCCCGGCCAGCTGCGCGGCGCTGCGGCCGGTGCGCTTGGCTTCGAGGTCCCACAGGGCGCAGTCGATCGCGTTGCGCGCTGCGCCGTGCGGCAGCGTGGCATGCAGGACGAAGCGGCTGTCGGACACCTGTGCGGCCGCGATTGCCGCTGCGATGCCTTCCACCGTCTCGTCGTAGCGCGCGTAGGGTACGCATTCGCCGCGTCCGGAGTGCGTGCCGTCGCTGACGGTCGCGACGACGACGCGTGCTTCCGTCTTGGCGCCGCGCGAGATGACGAAGGCATCGGCCAGAGGCCACACCTCGATTGAGGCGTTCAGCTTGAGTATGGAAGCCTCGGCCTGCATCGCACCGCCTTGATCAGGCGATGCGGCCGGCGGCGTGCGCGAGGAAGAGGTAGACGCGGCCGGTGTCCGACACGAGGTGCTGCTGGCCCTGCCGGCCGGACGGATCCGTCATGTCGGCGTCCTTCTGCAGGCGCTCGAAATCGGCCAGATAGCGGTTGATCGTCGACTGCAGCTCGGGGTCGCTCTTGTAGCGGCGCGACACCTCGTCGAAGGCGGCGCGTCCGTCGGGCGAGTAGATCGAGCGCACCATCACGTTGCGCTGACCGGAGCGCAGCCGTGCCCAGATCGCGGACGTCGTCTGCGGATCGATCGCGCGTGCGATGACCTCGATGTTGAGCGGGAAGGACGACTGATCCCAGCGGCCTTCGCCGTCACCGCCTTCGTCGCGCGACGCGCGGGCCAACAGATCGCCGAGCGACCAGGCTTCGCGCGGGTCGGGACCTTGGCTGGGACCTGGGCGCCCGCCGCCCGGCGGAATGGCGGGCGGACGGCCGCCGGGGCCGGGCAATCCACGATTGGGGTCGATCCGGGCTTCCTGCTGATAGGCGCCCGTGAGAGAGCTCGACGACATCGGCGGCGCGATATCGCGCGCCCGGCCGCCGGAGACGTTCGACAGGTGCTCCAGCGCCTTCAGCTGTTCTTGCAGCGCGTGCCGCATCGCGGACGCGTTCTCGCGCGTTGCCGTCGGCATTTTCTCAAGCTGCTCGCGCACCCAGGCCTGCTCGTTGGCGACGTCCTGTGCCGTCTTGGCCGAGCGGGCGCGCGCATCTTCCGCGCTGCTGTCTACGCGCTGTTTCAGCGAACTCAGCTGCTGGTCGACGGCGCTCGACACGGCCGAGAACCGGCGCTGCAGATCCTCCGCCGCTGTCCGCGTCCGCATCTCCGCCGTGGACAGGGTGCCTTCGATATTCGTCGAATAGTCTTCGACGAAGCGTCCGAACTCGTCGGCCTTGCCGGACATCCGATCCAGCGTCTGCGACAGGTCCGCGTGACGCTTCTGCAGCGTGTTGTCGATCTTGAAGTTCGCCGACTCCAGCGAGTTGGCCGCCTGAAGGATGACCTGACCCTGGTGTTCGAAACGATTGGTGACGGAGTTGACCTGCGACAGCAGGTTCTCCGAAACGTTTCGCAGCATGTCCGACTGACCGGCGAGACCTTCGATCGCCTTGAGCGACTGGCGCGTGATGTTCTCGCTCGACCGGCGTACCGCGCTGATGCCCTGCATCAGCGAGTCGTCGAGATCGTGCGCCTGGCGCGAGATCGTGTCGCTGAACGTTTTCGCGTGGCTGTCGAGCGCGCTGGTGAGTGCCAACGCCTTCTCCGACACGGCGCCGTCGATGGCGAGGGTGGAACGCATGATCGACTCGTCGAACATACGCAGGCGTTCGTTGAACGCGGCGTCGAGCGACTTGGTGCGTTCGACCAGCTGGATGTCGAGGGCCTGCGCGCGATTGGCGAGCGTCGTGTCGAGCGCCTTGGCGTATTCCTCGAAAACGGTCTGCAGATTGTCGGTGCGGTTGCCGAGCGAGGTGTCGAGCGTCAGCATGTAGCCTTCGAACGCCTGCTGCATCTGCTCGGTGCGCGTGCCCATCGCGGTCGACAGCGCGGAGGTGTAGGTTTCGAGCATCGTCTGAAGCTGCTCGGTGCGGCCGCCCAGCGTGTTCTCCAGGCGATCCGTGCTCGAGCCCATCGCCGATTCCAGCGCGGTCAGGTTGTCGCCTGCGCCCTTGATGATCCCGGCAAGATTCACCTGCTGGCTGGCGAGCTTTTCGATGAGGACGGGAATTTCCTTGCCCAGATGCGAAAGCGAGTCGCTCACCTTGTCGGAGGTGTCGAGCAGCGCATGACGCTCGCCGGTCAGCTCGGTGATCAAGGAGCGGATCTTGCGCTCGTTGACCTCGTAGGAGCGTTCGAGTTCGGAAACCTCGTGATGGACGAGCGCTTCCAACTCGCCGGCACGGCCCAGCGCGCGGCTGACGGCGTCGTTCATGAACGACACCTGCCGTCGCACGGCCTGCCCCAGGGAGGCGACCGACTGCTCGGCCATGCGATCCGGCTCGGCGAGGCGCACGGCGACTTCTGTCATGGTGGACGAGCGTAGCCGCAGCTCTTCCGAACGCCAGGCCAGCAGTGCCAGGAACCACAGCACCGCAATCGGAACGACGACAGCAGCTGCGGTGAGGAACGTGGTCGGCTTGGCGGCGATGTCGAATAGGCTGGAGCCGGCGTTCAATTCGGCCGAGATGATGGCCGTGCTGAAGCCGATGGCGATGACGCCCCAGACGACGCTGGCGATGCCGGCATAAACGAACGGCTTGTTCGACGGCTTTTGCTCAAGCGCATAGATGAGGCCGCCGATCGAGGGCGCGTCATCGTTGGCGGCCATGCGGTTGCGCACGGGGCCAGCCGGCCGCCTGCGCGCGAGGCGGCGCTGCTCTGCAGGTTCGTCGTCTACCTTGCGCGGAGGGGCCTGCGCGCGCAGCGGTGCCGCGGACGGTGCCGGTGCAGACGTTTCGGCGGGCTTGAGGGATTTCATTGGCGGCGGAGCGGAAAGCGTCGGCTCGGCCTTAGGTGCTGCGGCCGTTGCTCCGTTCGTGGGAAGCGTGGGCAACGTCACCACAGGGCCGGGACCGGCCCCGGGGATCGGAGGCGGCGCGCTCGCTGCCATCGACGACGCCATGCGCGAGCCGAACGATTGCCCCAGTGATGGAGCCGCCGGTGTCTCAGCCGGCTTCGCCGGTTCGACTGCAACCTTCTTGTCTTGCGCCATTCGCCCGCCCGTTGGGACCTAACCCAGTCCCCTATTGCGTAATACTTTACTTGCCCCGTGGCGCTCAAATGGCTTTTGCAGTTAATCAAGCCCATTGTTGCGGCGGTATCCGGTGCAAAATTGGGCGTAGCTTGTTTGAAATCCTTGGGCTTTCGGCGGAGTAGGGGGCTTTTGGGGCCAAAAGAAGTTCGACGTGCCCTAGCGCAAGCCGGGTACACTCGCCAATAAGCCATCACGAGTGATTCGCCGGGCCGGTTTTTTGACGCTGACGGGTGGAGATCCTGGTGTGATTCTGACGAGGGACGAGACGTATGATTTCAGCCGATAAGGCCGAAACGGCAGTACCGGTGGATCTGGAACATCTGCGCCGCTTCACGCTCGGCGACGCCGCGTTGGAACAGGAAATTCTCGGTCTTTTCATCTCGCATGCACCCGAGACGCTGGGGGTGCTCCAGGCTGCGGCAAACGCCGTCGAATGGCGCGCGGCGGCGCATGGTCTCAAGGGCTCGGCCCGGGCCGTCGGCGCCCAGCGCGTGGCGGAACTGGCGGCCCTCGCCGAAAGCGGTTATCCGGAAGACGAGGGCGAACGGCAGCAGCAACTCGCCACGCTCGGTGCGGCCATCGAAACCGCACGCGACTACATCGCGCAGCTGCACCCGGCTGTTCTTCCCCGCAAAGCTTGAATTCGCCGGCCGCGACGTCTAAGTCTGCGGCCTCAATTCAACGGCTGGGACTGAAGCGTCATTCACGATGGCCAAGATCACGTTTATACAACCCGACGGTGCGCAAGACGCGGTTGATGCCGAGGATGGCATGACCGTCATGGAAGCGGCCAAGCAGAACGACGTTGCCGGCAT
>JAKAXS010000474.1 GCA_021816505.1 Pseudomonadota bacterium | reverse complement strand
TGATATAGAAGGGCACGCCCTGCCAGCGCCAGTTGTCGATGAAGACCTTGAGCGCGACGAAGGTGGGTATGTTCGAATGCGGATCGACCAGCGGCTCCTGGCGGTATCCGGGCAGCTGCCTGTCGGCGCTCGGACCGTACTGCCCCCGTGCCGTAGCGGCAAGGATATCCTCTTGGCCGTAAAAGCGCCGCAATGCCCGGAAAACGTCCACCTTCCTGTCGCGGATGGCGTCGGCCGCAAACGACAGCGGCGGCTCCATGGCGACGAGGCTCAGGACCTGCAGCAAGTGGTTTTGCACCATGTCGCTGAGAACGCCCGTTTCCTCGTAGTAGGCGCCGCGCCCCTCGATGCCGAGGTTTTCTGCGGCGGTGATCTGGACGTGATCGATATGCATGCGACTCCACAGCGGCTCAAAAATCGCGTTGGCAAAGCGCAGGACGAGGATGTTCTGCACCGTTTCCTTGCCGAGATAGTGATCGATCCGGTAGACCTGATCTTCACGGAATACCGCGGCGATTTCGTCGTTCAGGGCTACGGCCGACGCGAGATCGCGTCCGAACGGCTTTTCCACCATGAGTCGTGTAAACGGGTGCCCAGGGTTGGTATTAACCATTTCCGCATCCCGTAATTGCTTGACCAGCAAGGGGTATGTGCTCGGCAACGTGGCGAGATAGAAGAGCCGGTTACCGCGCGTGTGATGGCGGTGGTCAATGTCCCGCAGGGACATGTTGAGCCGCTGAAAAAGTGTCTGGTCAGTGAAATGACCAGCCTCGTAGTACAGGTGCTCCGCGAATGCGGCAAAGGAGGCGTCATCCGGTGGTTTCGGGCAGAAAGTGTCGCAGGCTTCCCGCATCAGTGTGCGGAATTGCTCATGTGACAGCGGTTGCCGGCTCGCGCCAAGCACCGCGAAATGAGTGGGCAGCTGGCCGCGCACATGGAGTTGATACAGCGCCGGCATCAGCTTGCGGCGTGTCAGGTCACCGGTGGCTCCAAAAAGCAGCAGGACACAGGGTTCGGACTGTTCTTTCATGACGTCTGCACCTTGTGCCCGCCGAATTCCTGGCGCAGGGCCGCGATGAAGCGGCTGGCATACGAGCTTTCCTGGCGTGACCGCAGCCGTGCTTGCAGTGCAAGGGTGATCACAGGCACCGGCACATTGCGTTCTATCGCTTCGGTGACCGTCCAGCGGCCTTCGCCCGAGTCTTCGACGTAGTCACGAATGGCGCTGAAGCCCGGGTTTGCCAGGGCATCCTCGGCAAGCTCCAGAAGCCAGGATCGCACCACGCTGCCTTGATTCCACAGATGGGCGAGTGCGGGCAGATCCAGCGGGAACGGTGCCTCGTTCAGCAGCTCGAAACCCTCGGCATAGGCCTGCAGAAGGCCATATTCGATGCCATTGTGCACCATTTTCGTGAAGTGGCCCGCTCCACTCGGCCCGACATGGCGATAGCCATCCGGTGGCGCGAGCGTCGCAAAAAGTGGTTCGGCCCGCCGGAATGCGCTCTCGCTCCCGCCGACCATGAGGCAGTATCCGACCTTGAGGCCCCAGATGCCGCCGCTTGTGCCGGCGTCGAGATAATCGATACCCAGGGTCGCGAACGTTTCGGCGCGCCGCATCGAATCCCGGTAAAAGGTGTTGCCACCCTCGATGATCAGATCACCCCGGCCAAGCCGTCCCTGCAGGGCGGTGAGCGTTTCCTCTGTCGGTACGCCGGCCGGGATCATCAGCCAGAGGCTGCGGGGTAGGGTCAGGGCCGCCACCAGCTGATCGAGGGTTTCCGTTGCGCGGCCGCCGGCCTGCACAAGTGCCGCGCGGTTTTCCGCGTGGTGGTCGAGACCGACAACCTCGTGGTTGTCCGCCAGCAGTCGCTTGGTCATGTTGAGCCCCATCTTGCCAAGACCTATGATTCCTATCTGCATGGTCGTCCTCGCTTGTGTCTGTGAAGAATCCTTATATAGACCATTGAATGGCCTGCTGAGCGGTATAGACCGCAAGGTGGCAGGGTTGTTACGTCGGGCGCCGACGGCAGGCGGGTGCTGCAAAAACCGCGTCAATCGGGTAAATTGCCAGCTTTGGCCAGGGGAACCGAATGCAAGACTTCAAGATTGCGCCCTCCATCCTGTCGGCGGACTTCGCCCGGTTGGGCGAGGAAGTCCACAATGTTCTAGCGGCGGGTGCCGACATCATACATTTTGATGTCATGGACAACCACTACGTCCCGAATCTGACCATCGGGCCGCTTGTCTGTGAAGCGCTGCGCAAGAACAATGTGACGGCCGACATCGACGTGCATCTCATGGTCAAGCCCGTCGACCGGCTGATTCCGGATTTTGCCAAGGCTGGCGCTACATATATCACTTTTCACCCGGAAGCGACTGAGCATATCGACCGGTCTCTGAGTCTCGTCCAGGCGAGCGGGTGCAAGTGTGGTCTGGTGTTCAATCCGGCCACCCCGCTTTCGTATCTGGACTATGTCATGGACAAGGTCGACATGATCCTGATCATGTCGGTCAACCCCGGTTTCGGTGGCCAGAGTTTCATCCGTTCGTCGCTGACCAAGCTGCGGCAGGTGCGTGAGCGCATCGATGCCAGCGGACGCCCCATTCGTCTGGAGATCGATGGCGGCGTCAAGGTCGACAATATCGCCGAAATCGCAGCCGCCGGCGCTGATACCTTCGTGGCCGGATCCGCCATCTTCAATACGCCGGATTACCGGGCCACTATCGCCCAGATGCGCGCAGAGCTCGCCAGGGTCTCATGACGATCAACGCGGCTGCCGTTTTGTTCGACCTCGACGGAACGCTCGTGGATACTGTGCCGGATATCGCGCAGGCCGCCAACGCCATGCTCGCGGCCATGGGCCGCGCGACTTTTGACGAGGCGACGGTGGCCAGCTGGATCGGTGACGGCATCCCCCGTTTGATCAAGCGGGCGCTGACAGGAGAACGGTTCGGTGAGCCCGAGGAGATGCTCTTCCGCGAGGCGGAGGCCCTGTTTGGTGATGTCTATGAGGCGCATGTGGCCGATCGCAGCCGGCTCTACCCGAATGCGGAGACGACGCTCAGCCAGCTGAAGGACGCGGGTTTCCGGCTCGCCTGTGTGACCAACAAGGCAACGCGGTTCACCGAGCCGCTGCTCAAGGCTCTCGGTATGCGCGACCATTTCGATGTGGTGCTGGCCGGAGACGCGCT
>JAKAXS010000030.1 GCA_021816505.1 Pseudomonadota bacterium | reverse complement strand
GCCCGAAGCGCGTTGCGATCGGGTCGGCGGAGACATTTTCCGTCGTGCCGCCCAGAAGCGGTGCGACGGCCGGCAGCAAGACCAGCGCCATGACCATCGCCAAGTCTTCGACGATCAGCCAGCCGACGGCGATGCGGCCGCGGTCGGTCTCCATCAAGTGACGTTCCTGGATGGCGCGCAGCAGCACGACCGTGCTCGCGACCGACAGCGCCAGACCGAATACGAGGCCGGCGCCCAGTGGCCAGCCGATCAGCCAGGCAAGCCCCGTTCCCGCCAGGGTCGCAACCGCGATTTGCGCTATGGCGCCCGGCACCGCAATCGCGCGGACGGAGAGCAGGTCCTTCAGCGAGAAATGCAGGCCGACGCCGAACATCAGCAGGATGACGCCGATCTCCGCCAGCTCCGAAGCGAGCGCCTGATCGGCAACGAAGCCGGGCGTGAAGGGACCCACGGCCACGCCCGCCAGGAGGTAGCCGACGAGCGGCGGCGCCTTGAGCCGATGTGCTACGGCGCCGAACGCAAATGCCAGCGTCAAACCTGCGACGATGGTGGCGATCAGCGGCGTATCGTGCGGCATTAGGTGAGGACCTCGTTGGCGGGCTTAGGCATGGATTAGCGATAATACGTTACAGTATTCCGAGTGTCCCTGGCGATTGAACAGAAAACCGCAGCTGATCAGTTTTTCGTCACTTGGCTTGATTCTTTTTTAGCCACGAGCGCATGAACGCGATCTCGGTTTCCTGAGCCTTGACGATTTCTTCGGCCAGTCGCCGCAATTCCGGATCCTTGCCGTACTTCAGCTGCACCTTGGCCATCTCGACGGCACCGTCGTGGTGCGGGATCATTCCGCGCGCAAAGTCGACATCGGGATCACCGCTGTAGGCGATCGACATATCCTTGTGCATTTTCACGTTCGCGGCCGCATAGGCTTCGGCGGCTTCGCCCTTGGCCTCGTGAGCGCCGTGACCCGCGTGATCATCATGGCCGTGGTTGTCGGCCGACGCCGATGGCGGCGCGGCGAGAAGCAGGCATGCGGCTGCGGCCGCCAAAATCGTTCGCGTCATGATGATCTCCCTGACAGTTGAAGGGTTCATAGAAAGCTTGGTCGGATTACCGTCTGCTTCGCGCCAAGACGGCCATCAACTCGGCGATCTTGGCACGCTGATCGTTCTTGTTGCCGCTGGCGATCGCGTGCTCGACGCAGTGGCCGACGTGATCCTGAAGGATCGCCTCTTCGACTCGTTGAAGGGCGGCCTGCGCTGCGGCGATCTGGGTGATGATGTCGATGCAGTAGCGCTTTTCTTCAACCATCTTGGCGATGCCGCGCACCTGACCCTCGATCTTGCTAAGACGTTTGAGGCAAACTTCGGTGGTGTCGTGTTCCATTCTTGACGGATACCCCTTCCGGGTATAAATGTCAATACGGATACCCCCTAGGGGTTATAGGAGTATAGACATGCACGATCGCGGCGGATCTTCGAATTCAGTGTCGGGCCAGGGGTCATGCTGCTCCGGTCATTCGCGAACCGCGGACGTGACCGAAACCGATCTGGCGAAGGATCCTGTCTGCGGAATGACGGTGGATCAGCACACCGCCAAGCATACGAGTGAGCACGAGGGCCGGCCGTACTACTTCTGCAGCGCGGGGTGCCGCACCAAGTTCCAGGCCGATCCGGAACGTTATCTGGCGCCGCGTCCGCCCGAAGCTGCACCTGTCGCCGGCGCGATCTACACGTGCCCGATGCATCCGGAGGTGCGGCAGGAGGGGCCGGGCTCATGTCCGATCTGCGGCATGGCGCTCGAACCTGAGACGATCAGCGCCGACAGCGCGCCCAATCCGGAATTGACCGATATGACGCGCCGGTTCTGGATCGCCCTGGCGCTGACGCTGCCGGTGTTCGCGTTGGATATGGGGGCGCATTTCGCTGGGCTGCATCACCTCATCGCGCCGCGCGTCAGCGGATGGCTTCAGCTCGTGTTGGCAACCCCGGTTGTGCTGTGGATCGGATGGCCCTTCTTCGAGCGCGCGGCGGCATCGATACGCAGCGGCAACCTCAACATGTTCACGCTGATCGCGCTGGGCACGGGCGTCGCCTGGTCGTTTAGTGTCGTGGCGACGCTGGTGCCGGATGCGTTTCCGGCCGGCTTCAGGAATGCCGACGGCTCTGTGCCGGTTTATTTCGAAGCAGCGGCCGTCATCACGACGCTCGTGCTGTTGGGACAGGTGCTGGAATTGCGGGCACGCGACAGTACGAGCGGCGCAATCCGCTCCCTCCTCAGCCTCAACCTGAAGTCTGCGCGGCGCGTGCGGCCCGATGGCACCGAAGAAGACGTTGCCGTCGAAGAGATCGCTGCCGGGGATCTGGTGCGCGTACGTCCGGGCGAAAGCATTCCGGTGGACGGAACGGTTGGCGATGGCCGCAGCAGCGTCGATCAATCGATGATGACCGGCGAATCCATGCCCGTCGGCAAAGACGTTGGAGATGAGGTGTTTGCCGGAACGATGAATCAAAACGGCGCGCTGGTGATCCGCGCCAAAAAAGTCGGACGGGACACGATGCTGGCGCGCATCGTCCAACTCGTCGCCAATGCGCAGCGCAGCCGCGCGCCGATCCAGCGCTTGGCCGACAGGGTGGCAGGCTGGTTCGTGCCGCTCGTCATCGCGGCGGCACTGCTGGCGTTCGCGGTCTGGGCTGTGATGGGGCCGGAACCAAGGCTGACGTATGCGCTGCTTGCTGCGGTCTCCGTTCTTATCATCGCATGCCCGTGCGCGCTGGGGCTGGCCACGCCGATGTCGATCATGGTGGGGGTAGGGCGTGGCGCGCAGTCCGGCATTCTTATCCGCGATGCCGAGGCGTTGGAGCGTTTGGAAGCGGTCGACACCTTGGTCGTCGACAAGACGGGGACGTTGACTGAGGGCAAGCCTCAGCTTCTCGCGGTGCACGCGGTCGCCGGCTTGACCGAGCAAACCGTTCTGCAGTTCGCAGCCAGTCTCGAAAAGCTGAGCGAGCATCCTCTCGGCGCGGCCGTTGTCGCCGCCGCCGACGCACAGAGCGTTGCGTTGCTGAGGATCGACAACTTCTCTGCGACACCTGGAAAGGGCGTGGCCGGTGTCCTGGATGGACGTCGCATCGTCATTGGCAACGACGCCATGATGCGCGACGAGGCGATCGATTTCAGGTCGTTGGCGGCTTCAGGGGAAAGTCTACGGGTCGGTGGCGCTACGGTGGTGTTCGTTGCAATCGACGGCGCAGCGAGCGGCTTGCTGGCGGTTGGCGATCCAATCAAGCCGGCGGCGGCTCCGGCGTTGCAGGCTCTGCGCCACGACGGCGTGAGGATCGTCATGCTCACCGGCGATAATGGCACGACCGCTCAGGCCGTCGCGCACCGGCTTGGTATCGAGGAGGTCGAGTCCGACGTGTTGCCTGAGGGCAAGGCCCGCGTGATCGAGCGGCTGCGCAGCAGCGGCCGTATCGTTGCGATGGCCGGTGACGGTGTCAACGATGCGCCCGCTCTCGCGGCAGCCGACGTCGGGATTGCGATGGGAACCGGCACCGACGTTGCCATCGAGAGCGCCGGGATAACGTTGGTGAAGGGCGACCTGCAGGGATTGGTGCGAGCGCGGCGTCTGTCGCAAGCCACGATGCGCAACATCCGCCAGAACCTGGTCTTTGCCTTCATCTACAACGCGGCAGGTGTGCCGATCGCGGCGGGGGTTTTGTATCCGGCGTTGGGCTGGCTGCTGTCGCCGATGATCGCTGCTGCGGCAATGGCGCTGTCGTCCGTCAGCGTGATCGGAAACGCGCTGAGGTTGCGGCGCGTCCGGCTTCACACGGGAGGAGAAAGGCTTCCCTAACCAGCTTTTGGAATGAGGTTATTAATACTCTGAAACTAATCTGCCTACGCATGATTCACGGGGTCGACATGCGGCGCGGGTCTTCAGAACTATCAGCTCGGTGGTCGGGTAGCGACGCTGCGATGCCATTCCAGCGGGTAAGCGCGATCAGCTGCGCCGTTCTCGCCGTTACGTTCGTTGTTATTGCATTCGCGGTCATCTGGTCAGCCATTCGCGCCGACGACCTTGCCCGCGCACGCCAGACGAAAGTCGTCAGCAGCTCGTTGAGCGCCGCTACGCAGAAGATCGCACACGATCAACTCAGTGTCGTCGTGTGGGACGATGCCGTCCAGAATCTGAAGCATTCGTTCGATCCACAGTGGGTGTCCAAGAACCTTGGGCGTTGGATGAATGACTACTTCAAGCATGACCGAACCTATCTGCTGAACGCGCGCGATGAGATCGTCTATGCGGATGTAGACAACGCGGAATACTCGGCGGGCGAGGCGTGGATCAGTCCCTCCGTAGCGAAACTGGTCAAGATGTTGCGCCAGAAGATCGCCGATGGTGCGCTCGATGCCTACGAACGTGATGCGGCAGAGCTGCCGGTCGCCAGCGACAAGATGTTCGAAGGTGCGCGGCCGTCGATCGTAAGTGTGGCCCCAATCATCGGTGAAAGCGATGCCTATGCGCAGACGCGCGGCAGCGAATTCCTGATGGTGAGCGTGCGTTATCTGGACGGAAGCTTCGCCTCTGATCTGGCCGAGCAGTATCAATTGAAGGATGCGCACTTCGAGACAGATGTTGCACACCGCGAGGAGCTGGCGTTCCCGGTCAAGACGGATGGCGGTGAGACGCTCGGCTATTTCCATTGGCAGCCGGAACTGCCCGGAAAGTCGATCGTAAAGGGTTTCATGCCCGGTTTTGTCATCGGCATCGGGCTCGTCGGGATCGCGACGCTTCTTTTGCTGTTTAAACTTCGTGCTGCCGGAGACCAACTGGCAGAAAGCGAAACGCAGGCCAAAAGGCTGACCTACCATGACCGGCTGACGGCGCTGCCGAACAGGACTTTTCTCGATCAGCATTTGCAGTCACTTCTTACGAGCGCATCTCGCGGCGACGAAAACGTTGTTCTGATCTCTTTGGATGTCGACCGGTTCAAGCTCGTCAACGACACGCTCGGCTACGCGGCTGGCGACGAGCTGATCCTTCAGCTCAGTCAGCGACTCCTGTCCGTAATGCCGCCACAGAGTTTCGTGGCGCGCATCGGCAGCGACGAATTCGCGGTGGTGTTGCCGCAGTTCTCGGATGGAGATGTGGAAACGTTGTGCGGATCGATACTGACCGTGGTGGCGGGGCCAATGGTTCTGAACGGCTCCCCGGTCGTTGTCGGCGTCAGCATGGGTGTCGCGATCGCCGCGCAATCGGATCGCGACCACCATGAATTGTCCCGCAAGGCGGACATCGCTTTGAATGATGCCCAGGCGTCGGGGCGAAACCAGTTCAAAATCTTTACCGAGTCGATGAGCGATGCGCTTCAGAAACGGCGCTCACTCGAGGTCGACCTGCGCGAGGCGATTGAGAACGGAAGGGAACTGGAAGTCGTCTACCAGCCGATCTACTCGGCGGGTGGTGTGGCCGTTGACGGCTTCGAGGCACTGCTGCGTTGGTACCATCCACGGTTGGGCAGCGTGTCGCCGCTGACCTTCATCTGCATTGCAGAGGAGTGCGGGTTGATCCATCAGCTTGGCAAGTGGGTCCTTCGACAAGCGTGCACAGCCGCTGCGGAATGGAATGACAAGACGATTGCGGTCAATGTCTCGCCGCGGCAGCTTGCCGAGCCCGACTTCGTTGCCAGTGTCGTCGATATCTTGAAGCAAGCCGCGATCGATCCGCGCCGGCTGGAAATCGAAATCACCGAAAGTACGTTGCTCGATGCGACTGGCCACACCGACCGGACGCTCCAAGCCTTGCGTCAGATAGGAGTGAAGATCGCGCTCGATGATTTTGGCACAGGGTATTCGTCGTTGAGCTACATCATGCGCCATACGGTCGATCGCGTGAAAATAGATCGCTCATTCGTACAGCAGATTGGGCAGTCCACGCGCGCAAATGCGGTCATCCTGGCGATCGTCGGCATGGCAAGGGGATCAGGTATCTCGGTGACGGCGGAAGGCGTGGAAACGTCTGCACAGCAGGAACTCTTGCGCCTGGCAGGAGCCGATCACTTGCAGGGCTTCCTGCTGTCGAAGCCTATTTCGCGCTCCGACGCGACGGCTCTGCTGAGCGGGACGAGCAGCGCAGTCGCAGCCGCCTAGCTATCGGAACGCGTTCTCGCAAAGAAAGACCCGCTGCGCCGAGCGCAGCGGGCAAACATTTGAACTGACGCTGACTACTGCTGCGCAGGCGGCGGCGGTGTCTGCTCGGGCTGTGCCTGAGGTGCCGGCGCAGGCGTTGGCGTCGGTTGGACGCTCGGTGCCGTTTCGCTGCCGGTCTCGCCAGTACCGGCGCCGGTGCTAGCCGGCGATGATGTATCGGTCGTCGACTGCGACGTTGTCGTGGCCGGTGGATTCGAAGCCATCTCGGTGCTCGAGAATACGCCAGCTATCGCGAGCGCAACGAGGAATGCGGCGACGAGCGCCAACGGGATAATGAAGCGCGCTGGGCTCGGGTCTTGCACCGGTCTGCGCAGATTGGGCTCATTGGGGTCTTGATAGGCCATTGTTTCCTCCATTTTGCGCTGCGTCGATCACGCAAGATGGTACGCAGCTCGGAGCTATAACGGCCGCGTCCGGGATGAGTTCCGGTGAGTAGCGTCCGAGGGTAAACGCACGCCGCGATCTTTAGTACAGGTTCGGTTCAACAAGATCCGCGGAACAGTTGCGTTCTCTGGATGGTTTCGATGCCGCTGATTAACTCATGACCGAGGAGTCATCGTCATGGACCACCCATCGTCCTCTAGCGACGTCGTCATTCGTCGCGAACCGCCGTCCGACTACGCTTCGACCACGTATGCTGTTTCCATTATCGCCGTTGCAGCGCTTGTCGTGGGCATCGCTTTTTCCGGCGCGCTGAATACCGGAAGCTCCGGCGGTGAGAAAACCGCTGCAGAAGGCGCTCCGCCGGCCGCTTCTGCTGAAGCACCCAAGGAAAGCCAGCCGGCAGGCACCGATAGCGCGGCTACGGCGCCCGTTGCCGAAAAGGCAGCTGAAGCGCCAGCGCAGCCGGATGCAGAACCGGCGGCGACGACGGGAGCCAGCACTGGGGAAGCAGGGACAGCGGCACCGGCCGCGGAACAGGCAGCGCCTGATGTGAACAAGGATGGCGGCTCTTCGGCACCAGTCGAGCAGACGCCGCAGAACGCTCCGGCAGCGCAATAACAGACGTTTCGGCGAGGGCGCTCGGCTTGTCAGCCGGGCGCCTTTTGATTTGTTATCCGGAACTTAGAGTGCGCAGACACTGCGTGCCGGCATTTTCTGCCGACGATAAATTCCATAAAGTCGTCATCTGAATAACAGTTTACGCCTCAAAACAATTAGTAAATAATCAATGTTCAAATAAGCTAAACTATAGAAATTCTCGTCGCATCACGTATTTTCAGATGACCACGTGAAGCAACTGAGAATTCTGATGCGTTCTAAAGGAATGCGGCCACCGTCTTGCACCGTCGTGATCCCGCTGAACGCCCAGAGTACCCTCGAGATCAAGACGACGGCCGAGCACGCGCTGGAAATCGTTTCGGGTCAAACTCTGCTCCCCGCCAAAAACGTCCGCGTTTTCGACGCCGACAATAAAGAGCTATCGAAACGCGACCTCACGGCCCTCGCAAGGGCGGAAGGAGGGCCCCGTGAGCACTGAACTACTCACGGTGCTCTATCGCGGCCATCACTTCTCCGAGAACGCGGGGCCGAAGGTTTTGTAGACGGGTTTCAGCAGATACTGCGCGAAGGATTTGGCGCCGGTGACGATTTCGGCGGAGACGACCATGCCGGCCGAGACGGGCAGATGGCCGCTGAGCCGGGGATCGTCCAGAGCGATCTTGGCCTTGAAGTAATACTCGCCGTTTTGTCTCTGGAACGACGAGGCTGAGACGTCCACGACCTCGCCGCGCAGTTTGCCGTAGACCGACGGATCGAAGGTCGAGACTTTGACGTCGGCCTTGTTGCCGGGTTTGACGTGCCCCACGTCGTCGGCGCGAACCTCCACTTCGGCCAGCAGGGACGCTTCGGTCGGTACGATGCTGGCGATGGTGTCGCCAGGCTTTACGACTTCGCCTGAAGAACGCGGCAGGACGAACTGCACCACGCCCTCGACGGGGGAACGAACCGTCAGACGCTCCACCCGATCCTGCAGCTTGGCGATCGATTGCAGCGTTTCACCGTGATCAGCTTCGACGCGAGCGAGTTCTTCGGACCATAGCTTGCGTGCCGCCGTCTCGGCCGCCTGCAATTGGCCGGAGGCCTCGTTCAGCTGCTCGTTCAACGATGACAGACGGCCTTCCGCGGTCACCTGCTGTGTCTTGGCTTGCTCCATTGCCACTTGGCCCGAGAGGAAGTCCTTCCGCGTGGCCAAGCCTTTTTGATAGAGCGTGGTGCGGGTATCCAGGTATTCCTGCTGGATCTCGACGACACGCTTGTAGCTTTCGATCTCTTTCGACGTGGCTGCGATCTCCGATCGCCGCTGATCGACACGGGCCTGGAGTGTCTTGGTTTCGTCCAGGCGCGCCTGAAGGCGGGCAGCGAACACGCCTTGCTGAGCGTGCGCGAGCGACGCAAACACCGCGGTCGCGCCTTTGAGATCGAGATCGGTGGACTGCAGGAGCGCGGTGATCTGCTGCTTCTGCATGGCGAGCGCGGTGCCGCGAACCTGATACTGGCGCAACTCGTTGGCCGATTGCTGATCCGACAATACGACGAGGGGATCGCCCTTGCGGACCTTGCCGCCTGCCGTCGCGCGAACCGCCGATACGACGCCGCCTTCCAGATGCTGAACGGAGCGAACGTCGCCCTTGGGTGTGATTTGACCGGGCGCGATGGCGAGTTCGCGTACAGGCGTCAGCCATGCCCACGCGCCGGCAGCCACTGCACCCAGGATGCAATAGCGCATCATGCGCCCGTAGAGGTGCGACGGCCGTCCGTCCTCAAGCTCGAGCGGGAGAGCGAGATACTCCGGCGCTTCATTGGGCTGGCCGCTGCCGATCCATTTGCGAAGGTGCATTTGTCGTCTCCTTACGCCACGCCACGGGTGGCTTGCGCCAGCAGTGCGGGGATGATCTCGCTGGGTTTGCCTTGGGCTGCAATCTGGCCGTCCTGCATGACGACGACGCGGTCGGCCAGTCGCAGGTGGCTTGGCCGCTCCGACACCATGACGATGGTGCAGCGCCCTTTGAGCGCGGCAATCGATGCCATGAACGCCTCGTCGCCCTTCTGGTCGAGTTGCGACCCGGGTTCGTCGAGCAGCAGAATAGGTGCCGGGCGGAGGAAAATCCGGGCGAGCGCGATGCGCTGGGTGAGACTGCGCTCGCCCATGTTCATCCCGGAGATCTTTTGTTGCAGTCCGTTGCCGAGCACCGACTGATCAGATCCGATCCCAACCGCCATCAGGGCGTTTGCGAGTTCCGCTTGCGATGCATCCGGGGCGACCAGGCGCAGGTTCTGCGCCACCGTTCCAAAAAACATCGCCGGCTCTTGTGGCAGATAGGCGATGCTCTGCCGGGTCTCGATCGGATCGAGCTGGCGAATGTCCTCGTCGTCCAGGCGGACGCTGCCGCTCAGAAGCGGGTAAAGCCCGAGCATGGATTTCAGCAGGCTGGACTTTCCGGAGCCGCTGTGGCCAGCCACCGCGATGAATTCTCCGGGCTCGATATCCAGCGAGACGGCCTTCAGCGCCAGCTCCGGCCGATTTCCGTAGCGCAGGCAGGCGTGGGTCAGCGAGATGGCTCCGCGCAGATGCTGCTCGCCCAGCGTGCTGCGTTCGAGCGGACGCTCCGGCTTGATCTTCATGAGCTGTTCGATCTGGCGGACGGTGCGGGCCATGGTCTTCAAACGGTTGAGGGAGAGAAAGACCGTTTGGATGGGCCCCAAGACACGCCAGACGACGGCCATGATCGCAATCAGAGCGCCGATGGAAAGCAAACCGCTCATGACCTCCACGGCGCCGATGGCCAGCACGGCGACGCCTGAAATCGACACCAGCGCCTGGGCCACTGTCTGCAGCGTCACGCCAGTCTGAATGCTTTTGAAACGACTGACGAGATAGTGCTGGTACTGCTCGCTCGCCCGCGTCAGCCAAATGTCCTCAGCGTTGTCGTCCTTGATCGTTTGCATGCGCGTCATGATCTCGACCAGCGCGGCATCGGACTTGTTCTTCCACTCGCCCATGTCCGTTTGCTGTTTTGCAGCTACGGGATCCGTGATCAGCCCGATCACTGCGAGGGCGATGGCCAGTGCTACGGGTACGAACCCGATGTATCCCCCGAGCGCGAAGATCAGGGCGAAGAACACGAGCGTAAACGGCAAGTCGACGAGGGAGGTCGCCAAGCTGCCGCCGAACAATTCGCGTCCGACTTCGAACTGCTTGAAGCGCGCGAGCTGCGCGCCGAGCGGGGCGGACTCACTCATTGCGAGCGGAAGGCCGAGGACGCTTTTCAATGAATTGGTTGCAACGATTGCGTCGAACCGGGCACAGATGCGGCCGATGATTTTCGCGCGCCGCTCTCGCAACTTCATTTCCAGCCAGAGCGCGGCGACGGCGCAAGCCGCCAGCATGAAGAGGGTGTCGAGCGACGAGGTGCCGATGGCTTTGTCGTAGACGTACATCACGTAGAGCGAGACGGCGATGCCGAGCACGCTGATGAAGCAGCTCTGCCAGAAGACAACCTTCATCTCATTGCCGAACGTGCGCAGGACCGGCCAGACTAGGCCGTCGCGCTGCGTCGCCTCTTGCCGGCGCGCCATATCGGCGAGCCGAACAAGTCTGACCGTGCCGCTGTCGTCCCTGACCTTGACGCGCCGCCAGTGCCCCTTTTCGGGATCGTACAGGCGCAGGCTTCCATCGGGCTCCGCGCGCTCGACGAATAGTACCGTGCCATTGCGCCGAACGATGAGGCACGGGCAGTGCTTCTGCTTGATCTGGCGCGGCGCGATGGGCGTATAGGGTGTGTCGACGCCCAGGCGGCTGAGAACGCCGCGAAGCGGTTCGATATCGTCGAGGGGCGTATCGTGCGGCAACGCCTCTGCGATCTGCCGCGGCAGTCCCCGCCAACCGACGGTCTCGAGTATCGGCACGACCAGGCTCACCAGGCCGCTGCTCGGCAATCCTTGCGTGGTCTTCTCGCGGCGATCGAAGCTTTCTTCGATCCGCCGCTGCGCGGCCAAGACCGGATGCTCACTGGCTTGATAAGTGCTTTGCGGCGCTCCGTTCATGCCACGGCTCCGGATGCTGCAGGCTGCTGCTGAAGGGCTGGCACCAGTTGCGCGTTCTCCGTGCGGTAGATCTGGTCTGCCAGACGCGCGAACGACGGCCTGTTGGTGATCAAGACGAGGGTCGTGTAGCCGCGCAACCGCTGCAGGCCGCGGCCCAGAAGCTGATCTGCGCGCATATCGATGCCCAGGTTCGCCTCATCCAGAATGAGCAGGCCCGGCCGCCGCGCGATGGCGCGGGCGATGGCGATGCGTTGAATGAAGCCGGGTGGCAGTTCGGCCGAGACGCCATCCAACAGGGGCGTATCGTAGCCGAGGGGAAGGCGATGGATGTCGGCCTCAAGACCGATGAGCCGCGCCGCCTCCTTGGCGAACAGCAGCTCGTTGCCGCGGCGGAACATGGTGATGTTTTCCAGGATCGTGCCGCGCACCGACGTGTTGCTGGCGCGGACCGTGACGATACCCCCACGCAAACGGTCGCCCAATTCGGCGAAGGACCGCTCGTTGATCAGAACGTCGCCCGCCACCGGCAGGCGGCGGCCCGACATGAGTTCGCCCAGCGTTGACTTGCCGCTTCCGTCGGCCCCCATGAAGGCGATGGCCGAGCCGGCGGGCACGTGCAACGACACGTCGGTCAGGAGGGGAGCGCCTTCGCGGTTCTCGATGGAAATGTTCGTCAGGGTAACGGCGAGCGGACCTTCCAGGCGCTCCGTGCTCTTCGTTGCCTTCACCGGCGGAAGTTTGAGTAGTGGTTCCGCCTTGTCCAGGCCGACGGCGACGGTCTGCAGTTCGTTCCAGACTGAAACGCATCGCAGCAAGGGTTGAACGGCGCGTCCGGTCAGCATGACGCTGCAGGCGAGCGTGCCGACCGACAGGGACCCGTTGATGACGAATACCGCGCCGACGGTCACGGTCACCATCTGCGTGAGATTGGAGAGGAGCCCGGCGAAGGCCTGCGCTTCTTCGCTCAATCTGACGATGCGAGCGGATTGCCGGGCCAGGGCCTCCTGCATGCGCTCGAAGCGGCGCAGCATCTGGGCTTCCATCGCGCTGGCCTTAACGGTCGTTAGGCCGACCAAGGTCTCCGTGAGAAAATCGCGGATCTTCATGTCTTCGCTGGCGCGCTCGGCCGACGCCTGCCGCATTGCCTCACCGCGCCGCAGGGCGGCCGCGCCTAGCGCCGCGAAAAGGATCACAGGGACGACCGCGAGCCATCCGCCAGTCACCGCAGCCAGGCCCAGGAAGAGCACGATGAACGGCACGTCGATCAGAACCAATCGGGAGGGGCTGCCGTGCCATTCGGAGAACGTCATCAACGCGTGGACCCGGTCCAGCGTTCTGCTGGCGGATTCCCGTTCGCCTGTCTCGGGCGCGTTCATGAGCCGGGTCAGCATTTCGCGAAACGATTGCCACGCCAGGCGCGTCGCCGACCACGTGACGATATAGGAGCGTGCGATGCGCAGCAGGGCTTCGAGGACGACGACGCCAGCGACAATAAAGAGAAGGCTTGAAAGCGTTTCGAGCGCCTGCCGCGGCACGACGCGATCGTAAACCTGCATCACCGCCAGCGGCATGATGAGCGACAGGACGTTGATCAGGATCGACGCGACGACAACGCTGGCGGGCAGGTCGCGGCACGTCGACAAAAGCAGCCAGAAAACCTGCCGCCTCGAACCGGTACGCTTTTGTTGCTCATACGTCATACTAAAAACCTAGTCAGCTCGCGGCCTTGAAAGGCACGATTTCTCCGCACGTTACACGCGAACAATTAAGATGGATTTTATGATAAACAGTAAACGGATCGAGTTTAGGCTGAGGGATTTACCTGCAACTTCGGCGTGAAAGTTTAGCCGCCGGCAGAAAATGCTCTATTTCCCGAACACTCTGTTTTTAAACCGGTTATCTCGCGCGGGCTCCGAAATTTCCATTTCGTTAGCCAAGCGT
>JAKAXS010000473.1 GCA_021816505.1 Pseudomonadota bacterium | reverse complement strand
CGATCTCGCTGACCGATCTGACGGAAGCGATGGGCATCAGCCGCCCCAGCCTCTACGCCGCGTTCGGCAACAAGGAAGATCTGTTCCGGCGGGCGCTGGATCGCTACAGCGAGTCAGGCCCCGGCGCGACGATCCGCGAAGCGATGTCGGAGCCGACGGCTCGTGCCGTCGCCCAGCGCCTGTTGCATGGCGCAGCGAAGTGCCTCACCGATCCCGACAATCCGCGTGGATGCCTCGCCGTACAGGGCGCGCTCACGTGCGGTGACGCGGCCGGCTCGATCAAGGACGAGTTGTGCAACCGCCGCGCCGCGGGCGAAGCGGCACTTCGGGCGCGCTTCGAACGCGCGAAGACGGAAGGCGACCTGCCGAACGACGCCTGCCCGCAAGCGCTGGCGCGGTTCATCACCACCGTGCAGCAAGGCATGTCGGTTCAGGCTGCGGGCGGCGCCTCGCGCGATGACCTGATGGCCGTCGCCGACATGGCGTTGAAGGCTTGGCCCGCCTAGGGCGGCCTAACTGTTTGGCGCGTCCAGCTGCCACGGCGGGACTTTGCCGAAGCGGTCGATCAGGTAGTCGATGAAGACGCGTGTTTTGGCCGCCAGATAGCGGTTCGGCGCATAAAGCGCATGGATATCCAGCGCGTTCGGCACATGCGGGGCAAGCACTTCGCGCAATGTCCCGGCGCGGATTTCATTGCACACCAGGAACACGGGCAGGCGCGCGATGCCGATGCCCGCGACGGCCGCATCGCGCAGCACGTCGCCGTTGTTCGATGCCAGGCAGCCGTTGACGGGCGTCGAGATCGACGCGCTACCGTCCTTCAGCTTCCAGCGTTGCGCCGCCGTCGAGTGGCCATAGATCAGTGCGCGATGGTGCGTGAGATCGGCCGGTGACTGTGGTTCGCCGTGAGCCTGCAAGTAAGCAGGCGAGGCGACGAAGGTCAGCGCCGTGGAGCCGATGCGGCGAGCGACGAGGCTGGAATCGTCCAGCGCGCCCACGCGGATGGTGACGTCGACACCTTCCTCCAGTGGATCGATGAACCGGTCTGTCAGCGTCAGCTCGACCTTCAGGTCGGCGTAGGTCTGCATGAAGCCGGCGATCGCACTGCTCAAGTACATCATCCCGAACGACATCGGCGCGTTGACGCGAAGCACACCCTTCGGCTGATCGTGCAGCCGGGAGACCTGCGCTTCCGTCTCTTCCACCTGAGCGAGGATGGCGAGGCAACGCTCGTAGTACGCAAGGCCGGCTTCGGTAGGCGTGACGCGCCGCGTCGTGCGATCGAGCAGGCGGGCGCCCAGTTCGTCTTCGAGTTCGCTCACCGCCTTGCTCACGGCGGACCGTGTCAGGCCGAGGCGCCGGGCAGCCTCGGCGTAGCTGCCGCTGGCCACCACCTTCGTGAACGCGCCCATGGCCGCCAGCTTATCCATTTGTTTCCATTTTGGCACCAGACTGCCGACAATATCGCATATTGAGCTATTTTGGGCAACGAACGATATTCGCCTCATCAGACACCGGAGGCGAACATGTCGAAAATTCTGGTCCTTTATTATTCGAGCTACGGGCACATCGAGCGCATGGCGGAAGCTGTCGCAGAGGGCGCGCGTTCAGCGGGTGCAACGGTCGATATCAAGCGGGTACCCGAACTGGTGCCAGAGGATGTCGCGCGGAAATCGCACTTCAAGCTCGATCAGTCGGCGCCGGTTGCCACCGTCGAGGAGCTGCCGAACTACGACGCGATCGTCATCGGCGTGCCCACGCGCTTCGGCAGCATGCCGGCGCAGATGAAGAACTTTCTCGATCAGACCGGCGGCCTTTGGTTTGGCGGCAAGCTGATCGGCAAGGTCGGCAGCGTCTTCACCTCTACGGCGACGCAGCACGGCGGGCAGGAGAGCACCATCCTCTCCACGCATACGGTGCTGCTCCACCACGGAATGGTGATCGTGGGGCTGCCTTACTCCTGGCAGGGGCAGATGGGCGTGAAGGACGTGACCGGCGGCTCGCCGTACGGCGCGACCACCATCGCGGACGGCGACGGCTCGCGCCAGCCATCGGCAAACGAACTCGACGGCGCCCGCTTCCAGGGGCGTCACGTCGCTGAAATCACGGCAAAGCTCGCTGCTTGAGCGAGAGAAAGGTGTGTCATGTCTGGACTTCATCACGTCACCGCGATTGCCGGCGATGCCGCACGCAACCACGACTTCTACACGCGCGTGCTCGGCCTGCGCTTCGTCAAGAAGACGGTCAACTACGACGACCCCGGCACCTATCACCTGTACTTCGGTGACGAGACCGGCAGCCCCGGTACGATCCTCACGTTCTTCCCGTGGGGGCATATGCCTCAGGGTCGCGGCGGCGTCGGCCTGACGCAGACGACGACGTACCGCGTGCCGGAGAGCGCCATCGGCTATTGGGCGCACCGGTTCGTCGAACTCGGCGTGAAGCATGAGGCGATCGAGAAGCGCTTCGGCGAAAGCGTGTTGGGCTTCACCGATCCGGACGGCCTGGGCCTCGCGCTCGTCGGCGTTGCCGGTGCTGAATCGGAAAAGGCGTGGGCCGGCTCCGACGTACCGGTGGAGCACGCGATCCGTGGCTTCCACGGCGCGACGCTGTTGCTGGACGACGCGAAGGCAACGGCCGGCGTGCTCGACGTACTGGGCTACGAAGAGGTTGCTCGCGAAGGCAGCAGCATCCGGTTCAAGGCACGTGGCAGCGATGTCGGCAACGTCATCGACATTCGCGAGGCGAAGGGCTTCCTTCCCGGACGGATGGGTCGCGGCTCCGTGCATCACCTGGCGTTCCGCGCCAAGGACGATCAGGAGCAGGCCGACATGCGGCGCCGCCTCGTCGAGGAGCATCGCATGCACGTGACGGAGCAGATCGACCGCAACTACTTCCGGTCGATGTACTTCAAAGAGCCGGGCGGCATCATCTTCGAGATCGCCACGGATCAGCCAGGCTTCTCCATCGACGAACCGGTGGAGTCGCTCGGCACCAAACTGGTCTTGCCGCCCTTCCTCGAAGGACGCCGGGCGCAGATCGAGGCACACCTTGTGCCTCTCAAGGAGGTCGCATGATCACGACTGAAGTACGCGTGGCAAGCGCGGGCGAGCACATCGCCCGCGCGAAGGCAGCCGTGGTGCTGATCCACGGCCGCGGCGCGACGGCCGACGGCATGCTGGGCTTGGCGGAGGCGTTAGATC
>JAKAXS010000029.1 GCA_021816505.1 Pseudomonadota bacterium | reverse complement strand
GTCGTCGGGCGAGCGCAAGTGGCTGCGTATGTCCGGGCTCGTCTGCCTGCTGCCGCACGGCTATGAAGGCCAGGGGCCGGAGCACTCGTCGGCACGTCTCGAGCGCTTCCTGCAGCTGTGCGCGGAGGACAATTGGCAGGTTGCCAACTGCACGACGCCGGCCAACTATTATCACATCCTGCGCCGTCAGCTGCATCGCAACTTCCGCAAGCCGCTCATCATCATGACGCCGAAGTCGCTGCTGCGGCACAAGCGCGTCATCTCCAAGCTGGAGGAGTTCGGGCCCGACACCACGTTCCATCGCGTGTTGTGGGACGATGCGGAATCGCGCGCCGGCGAGAAGATCGCGCTGAAGGGCGACAAAGATATCCGCCGCGTCGTTCTGTGCTCGGGCAAGGTCTACTACGACCTGTACGAGGCCCGCGAAGCGCAGATGATCGAGGACGTCTATCTGCTGCGCGTTGAGCAGCTCTACCCGTTCCCGGCACGCGCGCTCATCCACGAGCTCTCGCGCTTTCCGAACGCCGATATCGTCTGGTGCCAGGAAGAGCCCAAGAACATGGGCTCCTGGACCTTCATCGAACCGAACCTGGAATGGGTGCTGTCGCACATCGACACGCCGGTCGAGGGTCGCACGCCGCGCCGCGCCCGCTATGCCGGCCGCGCTGCATCGGCCTCGACCGCGACGGGCCAGCTCAGCCGCCATCTGGCCGAGCAGAAAGCCCTCGTGACAGACGCGCTGACAGGTTGAAGACGCAAAGACGAGGGCGCGAACGGCTCGCGTTCGCGTGACAGGACAAGGACGAGAAGGTCATGGCGATCGAAATCCGCGTGCCGACATTGGGCGAAAGCATCACCGAGGCCACGGTTGGCAAGTGGTTCAAGAAGCCGGGCGACGCGGTGAAGGCCGATGAGCCGCTGGTCGAGCTGGAAACGGACAAGGTCACCGTAGAAGTTCCGGCACCGAGCGCGGGCACGCTGAGTGACATTCTCGCCAAGCAGGGCGATACGGTCGCGATCGGCGCCGTGCTGGGTGCGCTGAGCGAAGGCGGCGCACCGGCTGCGAAACCCGCCGCCAAGAGCGAAGAGCCCGCCAAGCCTGCCGCGAAAGCGGAAGCCGCAAAGCCCGCGCCGAAGCCGCAGGCTCCCAATCCCGATCAGGCCTTCGCGCCGTCGAAAACCGATACGCCGCCGAGCCCTGCGGCACGCAAGGCTGCCGCCGAAGCCGGCATCGCGCCGGGCGACATCAACGGGTCTGGCCGTCGCGGCCAGGTTCTGAAGGAAGACGTCGCTGCCGCGTCGGCCGCGCGTGACGAGGCAAAGGCCGAGCCGGCGCCGGCTCGCGAAGAGCAGCCGGCGGCTCCCCAGCAGCGGTCCACCAGCACGCAGATGGCGGTGCCCACGGCGGCGCTGCGCCTTCCCGCCTACTCGGAGGACGGCCGCGAAGAACGCGTGAAGATGACGCGTCTGCGCCAGACCATCGCGCACCGGTTGAAGGACGCGCAGAACAACGCGGCGATGCTGACGACCTTCAACGACGCCGACATGAGCGCCGTGATGGCGTTGCGTTCCCAGTACAAGGAGCTGTTCGAGAAGCGGCACGGCACGAAGCTGGGCTTCATGGGCTTCTTCGTGAAGGCGTGCATCCAGGCGCTTCGCGAGATCCCCACCGTCAACGCCGAGATCGACGGCACCGACATCGTCTACAAGAACTATTACCACATCGGCGTCGCCGTCGGCACCGATCGCGGCCTCGTCGTGCCGGTGCTGCGTGACGCCGATCGCATGTCGATCGCCGAGATCGAAGCCGGTATCGCCGAGTACGGCCGCAAGGCCCGCGACGGCAAGCTGTCGATCGACGACATGCAGGGCGGCACGTTCACGATCTCCAACGGCGGCGTCTATGGCTCGATGCTCTCGACGCCGATTCTCAACGCGCCGCAGTCCGGCATCCTGGGCATGCATCGCATCGAGGAGCGTCCCGTGGTCCGCAATGGCCAGGTCGTCGCCCGTCCGATGATGTACCTCGCGCTGAGCTACGATCACCGCCTCGTCGACGGCAAGGAAGCCGTGACGTTCCTGGTGCGCGTCCGCGAATGCCTGGAAGACCCGCAGCGCTTCCTGCTGGAACTTTAGGCTTGGTTCCTTCTCCCGTCCTTTACGGGGAGAAGGAGAAGCGGCGCCCCCTCAACCGTCGGGACTATACATGGCTGACCCCTTCGACCTCATTGTCATCGGCACCGGCCCTGGCGGCTACGTGTGCGCCGTTCGCGCCGCGCAGCTCGGGCTGAAAACCGCCGTCGTCGAAAAGCGCGCGACGTTTGGCGGGACGTGCCTCAACGTCGGCTGCATTCCGTCGAAGGCGATGCTGCACGCGTCCGAGCTGTTCGACGAGGCCAACCACGGCTTCGCGGCCATGGGCATCGAGGTCAAGCCGAAGCTCGACCTCAAGCAGATGCTGAAGTTCAAGGACGAAGCGGTGAAGGGCAACACCGACGGCGTTGCCTACCTGATGAAGAAGAACAAGATCGCCACCTTCCACGGCACCGGCCGCATCGTTGCTGCCGGTCAGGTGGAAGTGACGGCCGAGGACGGCAGCAAGCAGCAGCTCGACACCCGCGCGATCGTCATCGCCACCGGCTCCGACGTGGCGAAGCTGCCCGGCATCGAGATCGACGAGCAGCAGATCATCTCGTCCACCGGTGCGCTCGAGCTTCAGAAGGTGCCGAAGAAACTCATCGTCGTCGGCGCCGGCGTGATCGGCCTGGAGCTGGGCTCCGTTTGGCGGCGCCTCGGCGCGGAGGTGCTCGTCGTCGAGTTCCTGGATCGCATCCTGCCCGGCATGGACGCCGACGTGGCGAAGTCGTTCCAGCGCATCCTCGAAAAGCAGGGCATCGCCTTCAAGCTGGCGCACAAAGTGACGGGCGCGAAGAAAGCGGGCTCGGGCCTGCAGGTTTCGATCGAACCCGCCAACGGCGGCGACGCCGAAGCAGTCGAGGCGGATGTCGTTCTGGTCGCCATCGGCCGCACGCCCTTTACCGGTGAGCTGGGTCTGGCCGAACTCGGCGTCGAACTCGACAAGCGCAACCGCGTGGTCGTCGACGCGCATTACCAGACGAACGTGGACGGCATCTACGCCATCGGCGACGTCATCGCCGGGCCGATGCTGGCGCACAAGGCGGAAGACGAAGGCGTGGCCGTGGCCGAGATCCTGGCGGGCCAGGCAGGACACGTGAACTACGGCGTCATCCCCAGTGTGGTCTACACGTTCCCCGAGGTCGCCTCCGTCGGCAAGACGGAGGAAGAACTGAAGGCCGACGGCGTCGACTACAACGTCGGCAAGTTTCCCTTCACCGCGAACGGCCGCGCGAAAGCCAACCGCACGACGCTCGGCTTCGTGAAGATCCTCGCCGACGCGACGACCGACCGCGTGCTCGGCGCCCACATCATCGGCGCCGGCGCCGGCGAAATGATCGCCGAGCTTGCCGTTCTGATGGAGTTCTCCGGCTCAGCGGAAGACCTCGCCCGCACCTGCCACGCCCACCCGACCATGACCGAAGCCATCAAGGAAGCCGCCCTATCGGTAGCCAAGCGCGCGATACATATGTGAGGCTGCCAACGCGCGCCGGGGGAGCGCTCTCACGGGGAGTTTCCCGATGCCGAAATTCAAAGCAACCGTGCTCCAGGCGAAAGATATGAACGCGACGGCCATCGTGGTGCCCGCCAAGATCGTCGAGAAGCTCGGAGCCGGCAAGAAACCAAAGGTCAGCGTCGCTCTGAATGGTTACACCTATCGCAGCACGATCGCCGTCATGGGCGGCAAGTTCATGCTGCCGCTGGCCAGGGAGCACCGCGCCGCCGCTGGCGTGCAGGGCGGTGACAAGGTCGAGGTCTCGCTTGAGCTCGACACGGCGCCGCGTGAGGTCGAAGTTCCAAAGGACTTTGCCGCGGCCCTGAAGATGGCCGGCCTGACGAAAACCTTCGCCGCGCTCGCCTACACGCACCGCAAGGACCATGTCCATGCCATCGAGGAGGCCAAGGCGCCCGAAACGCGCCTGCGCCGCATCGCCAAAGCCATCGCTGCGGTCGAAGCGAAGAGGTAGCTTCGTTGTGGTTGGTTGAGCTCAAAGCGAGGCGCTGACAATCTCGAATGCTGCGCGCAGCTCGCGTATTGAGCGCGCTGCGCCTAGCGCAAGTCGAATGCCGTGGGGCACCGTCTCGGAAACCGCAAACGCTTCGCCCGGCATGACGCCCAGACCCCGTCGTTGCAGCATCGTTGAAAACTGATCGCTCGACCACGTGCTGGGCGTTCGCAACCAGATATGCGGGCTCGCCGGCTGCGCGGCGAATGTCGCCTCGCCCAGCACCTCACGGCATAGCGCCTGCCGGGCCGCTGCTTCCTCACGCACGATACCGATGATCTCGCTCGCTCCGCCGTATTGCATCCAGCGGACGGCGACGGCGGTCATCAGCGGTGCGGACATCTGCATCGTCGCCCGCAAGGCTTCGCTCGCGCGTTGCGCGGAGTCGGCATCCGGTGTCACCAGCAGAGATGTGCGCAGCCCCGGCGCCAGACACTTCGAGAGGCTCGCCGCCAGGTACGTGCGCTCTGGGATCAACGTGGCCAGCGGCTGCACCGCCAAGTCTAGAAACAGATACGGATCGTCCTCGATCAGCGTCAGACCGCGGCGGGCGATGACCTCGGCAACGTCGGCGCGCCGCTGCGGCGACATCGTCGCCGTGGTGGGATTGTGCATGGTCGGCGTCAGCACGACGAGGGATGCGCCACTGCGCTTGCAGGCTCGATCCAGCGATTTCGGCAACACGCCCTGGTCGTCCATCGCGATGCCGTCAAGCGTCACGCGCGCCACGCGTGCTGCCGCCTTGAGCCCCGGATACGTCAGCGCTTCGCACAGCACCGTCTCGCCCGGTTGCGTCAGCGCAAGCAGCAAGGCCGCCAACGTGGCCTGGGTCCCTGGCGCGACAAGCAAGCGATCGCTGGTCAATCCCGGCACACGCGGCCGCAGCCACTCGGCAGCCACGCCGCGCTCAGCCGCCGAACCGCCTGCGCGCTGGTACGCAAGATACGGCGCGAAGCCCGACTGGCGGCGGATCTCGGCCAGCGTCGCGCCGATGCGCCCGTCGAGGTCCGCGCCCTCGGGCAGGGGCGGCAGGATCATCGACAGGTCGATGGCCGGCGGCGGCGCGGTTCGCCGCAGGCCGGCCGCCTCCGCCTTGACGAACGTTCCGCGTCCGACGCGTGCTTCGACGAGCTGTTGCCGCCCCGCTTCCGCGTAGGCGCGCGTCACCGTCGTCACGTCGAGATCGAGCGCTTGCGCCAGCGCGCGGTGCGTCGGCAACCGGCGTCCTTGATGGAGCCGGCCGGCGGCGATGTCATCCGCCAGCGCATCGACGATACGCTGGTAGGCCGGTCCGCGCCGGCCTTCGATTGTCGGGAGCCAATCCATACAATAGCGTCAAACCGCGCGGCGAAAATCCATACAATCTGATGTACGTTTTTCCTCACGAGATCGCAACGACGGATACGGGAGGCGAACATGTCGGCCGCAACGACGACCATGACCCAGGGCCTGCTACGGGGCGCACGCTGCAAGTGCCCGTCGTGCGGCGAAGGCCAGCTGTTTCGGTCGTACCTGAAGGTTGCCGACAGCTGTTCGGCCTGCGGTCAGGAACTCCACCATCACCGCGCCGACGACCTGCCGGCCTATGTGGTGATGTCGATCGTCGGCCACATCGTCGTCGGTCTGCTGCTGTGGGTCGAAGTCCGCTACGCGCCCTCCTATTGGGTTCACGCCGCGCTCTGGGGTCCGCTGACCCTGGGCCTGACGCTCGGCCTTCTGCAACCCGTCAAAGGCGCCATCGTCGCCCTGCAATGGAAGCTCGGCATGCACGGCTTCGGCGTGGCGAGAGCGGCTTAAAAGCCGGAACGTTCGCGGTTCTGTATCGCAGCTGGCAACAAGAACCTGCCCCTCATCCCGACCTTCTCCCCGCGCGCGGGGAGAAGGAGAAGGCCGGCGATTCCCTCTCCCCGTCCTTCACGGGGAGAGGGTTAGGGTGAGGGGCAGGTTCGTGCTCCATCAGTCGACCACCGGCCACTGACGCAGGCCTAAGCCCTGGGATGCGCGGCGTCGTAGACGGCCAATAGCCGCTCGCGATCGACTTCCGTGTAGACTTGGGTCGTCGAGAGAGACGCGTGTCCCAGCAACTCCTGGATCTGGCGCAAGTCCGCGCCTGACGACAGCAGATGCGTCGCGAAAGAATGGCGCAACGCATGCGGCGTCGCCGTGTCGGGCAGGCCGAGGCTGGCGCGCAGCCGCTCCATCAACAGCTGCACGATGCGTGGCGATAGCGGGCCGCCCTTCGCGCCGAGGAACAGCGGGCCGTTCGGCTCCAGCGGAAACGGAACCACGTCGAGGTAGCGTGCAACGGCGGCCTGTGTGACGGGGAGAATCGGCGCCAGCCGCTCGCGGCCTCCTTTGCCGACGATCCGCAGGACGTCGCGGCCCGGCACCGGCGCATCGCGGCGCACGAGGCCAAGCGGCTCCGAGATCCGCAATCCCGAACCGTAGAGAAGCAGCAGCACGGCCGTGTCGCGGGCGGCGATCCAGTCCGCGTCGTCGGCGCCGTCACCCGCGATCACGGCGGCCGCCTTGGTGATGGTCAGCGGTTTCGGCACGGAATGCCCGACCTTCGGCATGGCCACACGCCGGACGGCGCGGTTCTGCAAAATGCCCTCCGCTTCCAGCCAGCGGAAGAAAGTCCGCAGCGCCGACATCGTTCGCGCCAACGACCGGCTTCCCACCTCCTGCCGCCGGCGCGAGGCGAGGAAGCCGCGGAAGACCTTCGCGTCGATGCGTTCCAGGTCGCCCAGGCACGGCCGATGGCCAAGCTGGACCTTGAGGTGCGCGGTGAACTGCTCGATATCCCGGCGATAGGCGGCGATGGTCAGGTCCGCCTGACCGCGCTCGTGCTCCAGATGCGCCAGCCAGCGCTCGACCACGGCAGCCAGATCGCTGCCCAGTTCAAGTTCAGCCGGTTGCTCGTCCTTGCTGGGCGTCACGATGTCTGCCGCTCGCGCTTCGGCGGCTGCCGTGCCACCGCGATCCGATGCAACTCTCCCGCCCGTTCGGTTAACAACGTATGAATTGCCGGAATTTTCACCCTGTTTGATCAGCGATTCATGGTCACGTTACCATGGTCACGAAGGTGATCTGCGCTGGAATCATGGTCACCTGACCATGGCCAATCGCGGCATCGCGCGTTCCCGTCGCATCGAACAACGGACGGCGGCAGGAACACGGGCGTGCTGCTATGCTCGGCGTGCAATCACCCAGGCCCAATTCCATGCCAGCCCGGCACCTACGCGCTGCCCTCAGCAACCTGACGCCGACCCTCCCCGGCAACGCTTTGGCCGGCTCCGTGGCGTCGCTCGTCACGATCGCTTACTGCGTCTCGTTCAGCGCGCTGCTGTTCCAGGGCGAGCTGAAGTCCGGTCTCGCGCTGGGGTTATGGGGCCTGCTCGTCGGCAGCGCCATTGCCGGAATTTACATTTCGTTAACGACCTCGCTGCCGCCGGTAGAGGCCGCGCCGGACAATCCGGCCGTCGCGGTGCTCAGCGTGCTGGCGGCCACCGTCTCGGCGCCGATACTTGCGGCCGGTGGCGGGGCGGAGCGCGCCGTGACGCACGTGTTGATCGCATTTTCGCTGGCGACGCTCGTGACGGGCGCGGTGCTCTATCTGTTGGGTGCCTTCCGGCTGGCGCAATCGGTGCGCTTCGTGCCGTACCCCGTCATCGGCGGCTTCCTGGCCGCATCGGGCTGGTTCCTGATCACCGGCGGCGTGGAGGTGGTGACGGGCCGCGACCTGACGCTCGATACGCTGGGCGATGTCCTTGCGGCGGACGCCTGGCCCAAGCTGTTGCTTGGCGCGACGTTCGCCGTCGGCGTCTACGCTCTGAAGCAGCGATTGGGCAGCTACGTCCTGCCGCTCGCCTTCTTTGGCGGCGCGCTGCTGCTGGATCTCCTCCTTTGGCGCAACGGCCTGATGCGATCCGACAGCGGCTGGTACATCGCCGGCGCGGCGCATCCCGTGCCGTGGGTGCCGGCGCGTGAGGTTTATGCCGGCGGCATAGAGTGGTCGGTGTTGCTGCAGGCATCGGCCGAGATCGCCGCCGTCGCGGGCGTAACGGTGCTGGCGCTTCTTCTCGACGTGACGGGTCTTGAAGTCGCGCGTGGCCGCACCGCCGATCTCGACCACGAATTCCGCACCAACGGCGTGGCTAACGCCATCGCTGCTCCGCTGGGCGGGTTGATGGGAAACCTGTCGATGAACGGATCGCGCCTTCTCGACGAGACCGGAGGAGGGGGTGAGCGCGTCAGCGGCGTCGTGGCGTCTCTCGTCGTCGTGTTGGTGGTGTTGACCGGCGTGGATCTGCCCTCGTTGATCCCCGCGCCTATTCTCGCCGGCCTGCTCGTCTATCTCGGTCTTGTCGTCCTGGCGGCCGTGCTGCTCAATTCTCCCGCGCATCGTGCATGGAGCGATATCGCGCTGGCGCTGCTCATCATGGCCGCGATCGTAACGTTCGGATACCTGACGGGTGTCATCCTCGGCTTCATCGCCGCGTGCCTGATGTTTGCCTTCTCATACAGCCGTGTTGCCGTCATCAGGCGCCATCTGACGCGCGCCGAGTTTGCGTCTAACGTGGATCGCGCGCCTGCATCGAACCAGCATCTGCTGGATCACGGCGATCGCATTC
This sequence comes from Pseudomonadota bacterium, assembly GCA_021816505.1. Taxonomy (GTDB): domain Bacteria; phylum Pseudomonadota; class Alphaproteobacteria; order Rhizobiales; family Hyphomicrobiaceae; genus JAKAXS01. The sequence continues at coordinate 4,456 of JAKAXS010000029.1, read as the reverse complement.
ACATCTTCTGGCTCTCGGGCTTCATCTTCTTCGGCTCGTCGAACGGCGTATTGGAACAGATGCGCGAGGCGCTCGTCGCCGGAGGCACGTCCGAGCATCGCTTCGCCGTGCTCGATGTCACGGACGTGTCCGGCTTCGACACGTCGGCCATGCTGTCGCTGGTGAAGCTGCGCAACCATTGCGGCGAGGCCAATGTCACGCTGGTGTTCGCGGGCGCATCGCCACAGCTCGAGGCCTCGTTGAAGCATGCCGGTGTGCTGGGGCCGCACGTGCCGCATCGCAGTTTCGCCAGCCGCAACGATGCGATCGAGTGGTGCGAGGAGAAGGTGCTTACGGCATCGGCCGCCGATCGCGCGCACGACGATGCGAACGATCTCATAAGCTGGCTCGCAGCTGAGCTGGGCGATACGGGCCGTGCGGCGCGCATGGCCACCTACTTCGAACGGCGCGAGCTGCCGCACGGCACTGCGCTCTACAGCCAGGACTCACCGTCCGACACGATCGATCTCGTCATCTCGGGCAGCGTCGCGGTGGAAGTGAAGAGCGAAGCCGGCTTGCCGCTTCTGATCCGCCGCATGTCGCGCAAGACGGTCGTCGGCGAGATGGGCTTCTTCCGCGGCAACCTGCGCCGCGCCACCGTCACGGTCGAAGGCAACAGCCTCGTCTACACGCTGACGCGCAGCGCCTACGAGCGATTGTGCGTTGAAGAACCGGCGCTGGCGGCGGCCTTTTTGGAGTTCATCGTCCGCGCCCTCGCCGACCGCCTGGAATTCGCCAACCGCGGGATTGCCGCGTTGAGCTGAAAAGTCGAGTTCCGCGTCATGGCAATAGGGTGTCCTACAACACGGCCGCGCGCGAAGTTGTCCTACATTCTTAAGATGTAGGACAACTAGCAAAATAACCTTGGTTGTCCTACAATAGAAAAAAGTAGGACAACTCCACGTGAACGTCATGCAGGAAATCGATCTAGCGACGCAAACGATGTTCGCTGAGCTTCTTCAAAGAAGTCTCGATGCCGAGTTTGACGAGCAGTATGACGAGAGGGGCGGCACGTTCCGCAAAAAGCTCTCGAAAGGGAGAATGTATTGGCACCATCAACGCCGAGTCGATGGCAAAGTGGTGAGCAAGTACGTCGGCCCTGTTACGGACAAAAGCATATCGGACCGTGTGAAAAGGTTTGCGGATATCAAGTCCGACTACAAGGCACGTCAAGAAATTGTCCGGGCATTGCTTGCTGCCGGGCTGCCAAGTACGGACAGCCTCTCGGGCGCGGTCGTTCAGGCAATGTGGAAGGCCGGCTTCTTTCGGTTGCGGGGAGTCTTGATAGGGACGGTGGCGTTTCAAGCTTACGCCGGACCGCTGGGCCTACGCCTCAAAGGCCGCCCGCTGCAGACACAGGACGCAGATTTTGCCCAGTCATGGGGTATCTCAGAAAACATCGGAGATACTATGCCGGCAGTTTTGCAAGTCCTGCGTGAGGTTGATCCAACGTTCCGGGAAATTCCGAACATCAACGATCCGCTGGTAACCACGGCATACCGCAACGCTGCGTCCTACAAGGTCGATATCCTGACACCCAATCGCGGTTCTAACGAGCATCAAGGCAAACCAGCCAAGATGAAAGCGTTAAGCGGTTCTGGTGCGCAACCGCTTCGTCATCTCGACTACCTGATCCATCAGACGGAACGATCAGTGCTCCTTTATGGGGGCGGCATTCCCGTGACGATACCAAGAGCGGAACGATACGCCGTACATAAAGTGATCGTCGCGGTGGAGCGTCATGATCAAGTGAAGTCTGCAAAGGACGTGATGCAAGCATCTATTCTCGTCCAGGCCCTTCACAAGCACCGGCCGTTGGAACTTGCCGACGCCTGGCAATCCGCGTGGGCCGCAGGACCCAAATGGAAGGAAAAGTTGGAAGCTGGGCGCGAGCGCTTGCCCGACGATGCGAGGGAGTTGCTTGAGGACGTCCTCGCTCGTTCCAAAGCGAGCAAGCGACGCCGGCAAAAGTAATGTTGTCGGTGCGGAGCTAGTTTAGGCGCCGGGACAACGATCACGTCGGAGATCACGGATGATCGAGGTCGACTCGAGCGCGATTCACGCCATCGACTATGATCGCCAGTCAGGCGTTCTCACGGTTCAGTTCACGAGCCGGGAGACCTATGCGTACGAAGCTGTGCCGCCTCATGTGTTCGACGAGCTCCGGACAGCCGAATCGGTCGGGCGCTATTTCTCTGAACACATCAGAGATCGTTACCCGTACCGTCGATTGACGCGAAACTAACGTCTCGGCGCAAGAAGCCTGCAGGCGCGACTTAGATGATCTTCTGACCCGTCTTCTTCCAGTCCGCCACGAACTGCGCCAGGCCGGAGTCGGTCAGCGGGTGTTTCACCAGCGCCTTCAGAATCCCCGGCGGAATCGTGGCCACGTCGGCGCCGATCATCGCGGCCTCCTTCACGTGTCCGACGGTGCGGATCGAGGCCGCCAGGATGTCGGTGGAGAGGTCCTGGTAGTTGTCGAAGATCACGCGGATTTCGCGGATCAGGTCCATGCCGTTGAGGCCGATGTCGTCCAGACGGCCGATGAACGGCGAAACGAACGTTGCGCCGGCTTTCGCAGCCAGCAGCGCCTGGTTGGCAGAGAAGCACAGCGTGACGTTGACCATCGTGCCGTCGCCGGTCAGCGCCTTGCAGGCTTTCAGGCCGTCCATCGTCAGCGGAACCTTCACGGTCACGTTCTTGGCGATCTTGGCGAGTTCGCGGCCCTCCTTGAGCATGCCGTCGTAGTCCAACGCCGCCACCTCGGCCGACACCGGCCCGGGAACGACGTCACAGATTTCCGCGATGATTTGCTTGAAGTCGCGCCCCGCCTTCGCCACAAGCGACGGGTTGGTGGTAACGCCGTCAAGCAGGCCGGTCGCCGCCAACTCCTTGATCTCGGCAACATCCGCGGTATCAACGAAAAAACGCATGTCTCAATTCCTCTCGGTTCAACGAGCGAACCGCTGAGTCCCCTGTTACAAGTCGGCCGCACTGCGCCTGGTGATGGGTGGGCGCAGCCGGCTAGACCACCCATATGGCATCCGGCACCGCTTCTAAAGCGCGGGCGCCCCGGAAACAAGCACAGGCCGCCGTTTGGACAGTCTCCTCGCCAACCTGACCCCGGACGCCGAGCTGCGGCGCGTGCCCGTGCTGCTGCCGGTCGCGCTCGACCAGACCTACGATTATTTCGTGCCGCCCGAGCTGTCGCTGGGGCCGGGCAGCTTCGTTCTGGTGCCCTTCGGCCCGCAGACGCGCGTCGGCGTCGTGTGGGACCAGCAGGTGGGCGACAGCGGCAAGCCGATCGATCCGGCGAAGATGAAGACGATCGCCGGCGTCCTCGATGCGCCGCCCCTGCCCCCCACCTCGCTGCGTTTCGCGGAATGGACGGCGAAGTACACGCTTTCCGAGCTTGGCATGGTTGTGCGCATGATGATGAGCGCCAGTGCCGCGTTCGAGCCGGTGAAGCCGCGCTTCGGCGTCGCGGCCGTCCAGGGTGCCACCTTGCCGCCGCGCATGACGCCGGCGCGCGAGCGGGCGCTGGCGATCGCCGCCGACGGACTGATCCGCGCCAAGGCGGCGCTTGCCGAGGAGGCGGGTTGCACCACGGGTGTCGTCAACGGCCTGATCGCCTCCGGCAATCTTGTTGAGGTGGCTATCCCCGAGAAGGTCTACCCGAGGCCTGATCCCGCGGCGTCGACGACCGAGTTCACGGACGCCCAGGCGATCGCGGTGGAGGCGCTGCGTGCAGCCGTCGACGGCGAAAACTTTTCCGTTTCGCTGCTCGATGGCGTGACGGGCTCCGGCAAGACGGAGGTGTACTTCGAGGCCGTCGCGCGCGCGCTGGCGCAAGGGCATCAAGCCCTGATCATGCTGCCCGAGATCGCGCTGACGAGCCAGTTTCTCGACCGCTTCAAGCGGCGCTTCGGTTGCCCGCCGGTCGAGTGGCATTCGGCTTTGCCATCTCCCGAGCGCGGCCGGGCGTGGCGCGGCGTGGCGACGGGCGAGGCGCGTGTCGTCGTCGGTGCCCGTTCCGCGCTGTACCTGCCCTATACCGATCTTGGCCTCATCGTCGTCGACGAAGAACACGATGCCGGCTTCAAGCAGGACGATCGCGTGCACTATCAGGCGCGCGACATGTCGGTGGTGCGCGCCAGCCTCGGCAAGTTTCCCATCGTCCTGGCGTCGGCCACGCCGTCGATCGAAAGCCACGTCAACGCGCGCACCGGTCGTTATCGGCACATCGTGCTGCCGGGACGCTATTCCGGAACCGAACTGCCGGAGATTACCGGCATCGATCTGAAGAAACACCCGCCGGAGAAGGGCCGCTGGATTTCGCCGGTGCTCATCGCGGCAGTGGCCGAAACGCTGTCGCGCGGACGGCAGTCGCTGCTGTTCCTCAATCGCCGCGGTTGAT
>JAKAXS010000472.1 GCA_021816505.1 Pseudomonadota bacterium | reverse complement strand
AGCATCAAAAATTGCGAACGCCCGATTTAGCAACTGACCGGGAAATTACATTAGGACGACCAAACCAGCACGCCTTACGAGGCTCAGAGAGGTAGCCGTCGGAGATGTGATAGTCAGGGAGCACCAGACGCGCGAGCGTAGTTACCCCGCATCTCCGCCACCGCCAAAGGCGACAATCAAAGCCATAGCCACCTGTCGCGCCCGTTCGCCGGTCAATTCGACAGAGGTGTAGACATCTCCGTTCCAAATCGTCACAGACACCAATCCTGAAGAAGATTGGTTGCTCTTGTAGACTTCGCTGGCCTTTCCGGCTTCCAAACCCTTTGTATCGTCGACCCTGACTTTCATTGGTGCACTCCCAATCGCCGTAGTCCAATTTAGGTCGCCAGCAGTTAAATCGTTCCCGCCGCTGAGATATGGCGGTCATCTTCTGTCCCCCACCCCGATCGCCGGAACCGCTTGCGCTGCCAGAGGTTTCTAATGCGATAGCGGAGGCGGCAATGGCCATTCAGAAAGAGAACAAAGATAACCGTTTTGGCATGGACGTCTCGCGTCTGTCGCCCGAACTTCGAGATTGCTTCGTTCGATTGGAGACGCTGGAAAAAGAGTCAGAGAAGCTCTTCAGCTACATGAGCACTGAACTGCGGGTGCAACGAGCGGCCTGGAGGGCTATCGATGGCGGACGATAGTAAAAGACCAGAGCCAGACCTGATCGATAAGGATAAGGGAAAGCTGGTAGAAAGGCCGGATCGACAGTCACCCACACCGGCAGAAGCTGCCGTCACGGACGCCGATGAGGCGCTGACGGGCGACGAGCCGCGACCGGCGCAACGATCCGCGGAGCGTTGAGGCAAAATCCGACGCTCTTGCGGTAGGCTCCACAGGGAAGCGACAGACAGAACTGGGCGTCTTCCCCTGGTCGTTTTGCCGTGCGGTCGAAAAGCTCTAAAAGTCTGATCCACTGCATTACTTGCTGATACCGCTCGCAAATAGTGGTCCTGACATGCGTTTTCAGGTCAGGAGAGCTAGGCTGGCATTTTGCAAACCACACTTTTCAACGCAGGAAAGTGGCGCTCGCCGTGCCGCTGCTGCAAAGATATTAGCTAGCAGCATCATCGACTTGCTTGCCCGAATGAGAACTCTTAATCAGCGGGTCGCAGGTTCGAATCCTGCTGCGCCCACCATTTCTCTCACCCATGTTGGTGCCGGTCTCCAGATTGCCGTTGATCGCCGTGCGGCGCCGCCGTATCCGCATAGTCGGGCTCGGTCGCGCGACGGCCGTCCATCGGACATCGGGGGATGCATGAAGCCGTTCTTAACGCAGTTGCGGGATGAACTGACAGCGGTGCCGGAACGGCTCCCGCTGCTGACGCTGATCATCGCAGCCAGTGTCCTGCTGATGCCGATAGCGCTGTTGGGCAGCGGTGTCGTGGACGTGTTCGTATCGATCGCCGCGGCGACGTTTCTGCTCCGATCTATCGTCGAGCGTGATTTCAAATGGCTCCGCGAGCCGTGGGTCGCTGTCGCAGTGGTATTGTGGATCTATCTCGTAGCGCGCGGTCTGCTGAGTGTGGATCCGCAACGGTCGGGTCTCAAGGCGCTCAGCTGGATACGCTTCATCGTGTTCGGCAGCGCGATCCACTTCGTGCTGGCGCGCTCGGTGACGGCGCGCAGGGCGCTCCTCTATTCCATCCTGGCGATGGCGCTGTTCGGAGCAGCGGACGCGCTGTTCCAATTTGTCGTGGGCGTCGACGTGTTTGGCCGGGAGATGCACGACGGCACACGGCTGACCGGGCCCTTGCGTAATCCTGCGATCGGCATGCTGCTCTTGTTCGTTGGCCTGCCCGCAATCATCTATCTGGTTAGCTCGGCTCGCCTATCGACGGGCCCGGCCCTTGTGTGGCGCCTCGGTGGCCTGATGGCGATCGCGGGGGCCATTGCGCTTTCCGGGGAGCGCCTCGCGCTGCTGCAAGCCGTTGTCATTGGCCTGATGCTTCTCTTTGTGCTCAGGCCGCCGGTAAAAGTAGTAGGTATTCTTATATTGGGTTGCATTGGCTTGATCGCCGGCCTGATCGTTGTGACCGGAAAGCTTGACTCGATAAGCACGCGGCAGCTTTCCACGCTCAGCGAAATATCGAAAGGCGAGGATTCGCTTTACATCAGGCTCATGGAATCCGGCGTTGAGATAATACAAGATCATCCGCTGTTTGGCGTCGGGTTGAAGAACTTCCGAATGGAGTGCTCCGAGTCGGCCACCCCGGCAGAGATCGGCAATGCATGCAACTTCATTCATCCCCACCAAGTGTGGCTGCATATCGCGGCTGAGACCGGCCTTGTCGGTGCGGCAGGCTTTCTGACACTCTTCGTACTCGCCCTGAGACCAGCGATCCGAAATTGGCGTTACTGGGCGGCGGAGCCGCTGCTGTTTGGCGCAACGGTGTCGGTGCTCGTGAGGCTCCTGCCGTTCACGCCGTCGGGGAACTTTTTCTCCAACTGGAGAGAAGCTTTTTTCTGGTTTCTTCTTGGAACGGCAGCCGCCATGGGGCGGATCGTCGAGGCGGACCGTGCCAAGGCCTCTGCGAATGAACCAGACCGGCGGTCAGAGACCCTGCGCAGCGCGGAAGCTTGAAAGGACGTCAGTCCGGCAATCGTCCCATTCGCCAGCGAAGGCCTCGATCGTGAATGGAAAATCGTTCCAGGCGACGCGTTGGAGGCGCTCGCGTTCCTCGTCATCCGAAATCAATGCCTCCAGGGCCGCGCCAATGTCCTCCGGTGTGACGTTGTCGATCGTCCGAACGCGATGGCGCAACTCCGCCAGTCCGCCGCGGCGGCTGGCGATCACGGCACAGCCCTCAGCCAACGCCTCCAGACCGGTGCGGCCGAAGGGTTCGTCCCAGTTCGACGGCACGACAGCGATGGCGGCGCGACGCAGGCGGGCGCGCGCCTCGTCGTTCTTGAGGAAGCCCGTCAACTCGATCTGCGGGCAGCCTGCTGCAACCTCCTGAACGCTTCTTTCGTAGGGCGTTGCCTGCTCGTTTGCCGAGAACCAGCGGGCACCGACAAGTGACGCTCGCCACTTGGGATGCCGCGGAAGCACGACCGACAACGCTTTGGCCAGCTCAAGCGCGCCCTTTATCGGATTCATACGGCCGACAAATACGATCGACCGCTCCTTGACGGGAGGTGCCGCCAGCGACCGCTCGATTCCAGT
>JAKAXS010000471.1 GCA_021816505.1 Pseudomonadota bacterium | reverse complement strand
TTCCGATCTCTGCACAACTCCGACGAAGATCTTGTCGGACGCACTGCATTGCTCGTGGACGACGATGCACGCAACATCTTTGCGCTCTCCAGCGTACTGGAGCGGCGCGGCATGCACGTGCTGACTGCGACCACCGGTAAAGAGGCCATCGAAACGCTCAATTCGAACGATGGTGTGGCCATCGTTCTGATGGACATCATGATGCCGGAGATGGACGGTTATCAGACCATGCGCGAGATTCGGTTGAACGCTGAATTCCGCCGCCTGCCCATCATCGCGTTGACGGCGAAAGCCATGAAGGGCGATCGCGAGAAGTGTCTAGCCGCAGGCGCGTCGGATTATCTCGCCAAACCCGTGAACACGGAACAGTTGCTTGCCGCTTTGCGCATGTGGCTGCACCGCTGAGGAAGGACGACGATGAGCGGCCACGAACCGGTCAACATCCTGCTGGTGGACGATCAACCTGCCAAGCTGCTGGCGCATGAGGTGATCCTGCGCGATCTGGGGGAGAACCTCGTCAAGGCCAACTCGGCGCGCGAGGCGCTCGAGTATCTGTTGAAGAACGACGTCGCCGTCATTCTGATGGACGTCTGCATGCCGGACCTCGACGGCTTCCAGCTGGCGGCGATGCTGCGCGAGCATCCGCGCTACGAGCGGACGGCAATCATCTTCATCTCCGCCATCCATCTGTCGGATGTCGATCGCGTGAAGGGCTACGAGACGGGCGCGGTCGATTACGTACCCGTGCCGGTCGTTCCTGAAATCCTGCGCGCGAAAGTGAAGATCTTCGTCGAGCTGTACCGCAAGACGCGGGAGCTGCAGCAGCTGAACGACGAGTTGGAGTCGCGTGTTCGCGAACGGACGGCGGAACTGGAATACTCGACGGCGCGCCTTTCGGAACGCGAGGAACGGTTTCGGCTTGCAAGCGAGGCTGCCGAGTTCGGCACCTACGACTACAATGTCGACGACGACCAGCTCCAGCTTTCCGAACAGCTCATGCGGCTGGTGGAACTGGCGGACGAGCAGCAGCTCACGCTGGAAAAGGCCTTGTCATGGGTTCATCCCGACGATCGCGCCAAGGTTCGCAACGTGATGGTTTCGCCCAAGCAGAACGGCGAAGAGAAGCACGAACTGGAATTCCGTCTCGTGCGCAGCGACGGCGAAATCCGCTGGTTGATGGATCGCGGGCAGACGTTTCATGAAGGCAGCGGCGGCGAACGTCGCGTCGTGCGTGCCATGGGCACGGTGCTCGACATCACCACGCGCAAGCAGGTCGAAGAGCGCCAGATCCTGCTGATGGCCGAACTCGACCATCGCGTGAAGAACATTCTGGCGAATGTCAGCGCGATTGCTCGCCTCTCGAGTTCCAGTGCCGGGTCGGTCGACAGTTTCGTCAAGGCGCTGGACGGCCGGATACAAGCCATGTCGCGCGCGCATGGCCTGCTGCGTCGCGGCGGCTGGACCGGCGCGAACCTGGCGGAGCTTGTCGCGGCCTCTCTCTCGCCCTTCAAGTCGCGGTCCGAGCACAACATCGTGGTCGAAGGCGCGCCGCTGCGGCTGGTGCCGAAGATCGCGCAATCGCTCGCGCTCGTTCTGCACGAGCTGGCCACGAATGCCGTGAAGCATGGAGCGCTTTCGCAACCGGGCGGCAAGGTGATGGTGTCGTGGTCGCGCGTCGCCGACAGCGATCCGCCGCTGTTGCGCTTCGTCTGGAGCGAGCGGGGCGGGCCGCCTGTGCGCGAACCGGATCGTCGCGGGTTCGGCTTGACGGTTCTCTCGGCTGCGGCGTCGGAGATCGGCGCGACGGCGGAGTGTGCGTTCGCCAGCGAGGGCCTGAATTACACCTTCGTCGGACCGCTCGACCCACAGCGAAAGGCGACGCCGCCGCTACCACCGGCACCGGTGCAGCCTGCAAGCGAGAAGCCTGCCAACGACGCGAAGCCAGTGCGCATTCTGGTGGTCGAAGACGAACCGCTGGTCGCGCTCCAGCTGCAATCCGATCTGGAGGGTGACGGCCATCACGTCGTGGGGCCGGTCGGGGATCTCCGGCAAGGCGTCGCCATGGCAAAGGGTGAGGAAATCGATGCCGCCTTCGTCGACGTCAGTCTCGGCGAGGATACCAGCGCCGAAATTGCCGACCAGTTGCTGGCACGCCAGATCCCGTTCGTGTTCGCGACCGGCTACACCGACGTCCTGATGCTGCCGGAGCATCTGCGTACCGTGCCCCGGCTCGCGAAGCCCTACGCCATCGAAGACGTCCGCAAGGTTGTCGAAGGCTTCTTCGCCCGATCGGCTTGACCTGCGATCAGCCTGCCGCCTCCGCGATCAGGCGGTCCACATAGGCAGGGACGACCTGCGTCGCAGGCCCGTGGATGGCTTCGCTGAACAGCGAGATGCCTTCGGACGGCTCCAGATTGAGTTCGACGGTCCGCGCGCCATTGGCCGCTGCTTCGGCTACGAAGCCGGCGGCGGGATAAACGTTGCCGCTGGTGCCGATCGAAATGAACAGGTCGGCTGCCGCAAGCAGGCCCGCGATGCGCGCCATGTGATAGGGCATCTCGCCGAACCATACGACGTCGGGCCGCATCCCGCCTTTGTGCCCGCATGTGGGGCAGGCAAGATCCAGGCTGAGGTCCTCGGTCCAATGGCGGCGTGCGCGGCAGGTATCGCACAGCGCGCCGAAGATCTCGCCGTGCATGTGGATGAGCTTCGTCGACCCCGCCTGCTCGTGCAGCGCATCGACATTCTGGGTCACGATCGTCACGTTGCCGGGGTAGTCGCGTTCCAGCCGGGCCAGAGCGAGATGGGCGGCGTTCGGCTTCACGTCGGCATGCGCGCGGCGGCGCATGTTGTAGAACTCGTGCACGAGCTTGGGGTTCTTGGCGAAGCCTTCAGGCGTTGCCACGTCGCGATAGTCGTACTTCGCCCAGATGCCGCCCTTGTCGCGGAATGTCGCGACGCCGGATTCGGCCGACAGGCCGGCACCGGTCAGGATCACGATGTTGGCGAAGGCCGGCATCGGCTCACGCCGTCAGGCGGCGGCGCGCACGCTCGGCACCGATGAACGGCAGCAGGAACTTCAGCTCGGGGCCGGCGTCGCGGCCGGTGAGGGCGAGCCGCAGCGGATGAAACAGGGCGCGGCCCTTGGCGCCGGTGGCGGCCTTCACAGCGTCCGTCCAACGGCTCCAGGTCGCGTGATCCCACGGCTCGGACAGATC
>JAKAXS010000470.1 GCA_021816505.1 Pseudomonadota bacterium | reverse complement strand
CGCCTCGTCCGGCTTGGACAGGTCGACGCTTCCGGCGAATTGGTCGAGCAGCGTTTCGAAGGCTTGCGGATCCTTCTCGCTGAGCACCTGGTAGAAGTTTCCGTTGGACGCATCGTGCAAAAGCAGCTGCCGCAGCGCCTCGCGGCTCGCGGTGTCTGCAGAACCCGCGGGCTTGCTGTCCATCGACGCAATGGCACTCAGCGCGTTGACGAAGATGTGCTGCGCCGCCATCGATGCCAGCGTCCAGGCGCTGAGGAACACGACGAGGAATGCCGCGATGCCGCCAATGACGCGCGGTGCCGCGGAGCGGGGCTGATAGGATGCCGGCAGGAACTCGGCGGCGCTGATGTACGTGGAGCTGTCCGAGCGCCGCACGTAGTCCGTCGGCCGCAACACGCGCTTGGCGACGGCAGCCCGAAACTCCTCCGTCGAATACTGCGCAATGGTCTCGCCATTGCGTGTCAGGAACCACTGCGTGTTCATTCGAAACTCTAAACCCAAACCGAAGGCGTGATTCCCGCTGCAGCGCTGGCCGTTGCAGGCCGACCGCTGCTCGCGGACACTAGACCGGCGCGGCTACCGGCGCAAACCAAGTGCGTCCTGAGCGTTAGCGGCTTGCCGTCCTCACCGGCGCGCGCCGCATTAGGTCGTCAATGCGGGCCCGTTCCCGCTGGAAGTCCAACAGTTCCCGGCCTTCCAGCTGCCGCTCGCGCGGCACCTGCATCGCCAGCGGATCGACGAAGCGGGTATTCACCAGCACCTCGTAGTGCAGATGCGGACCCGACGACATGCCGGTCGAGCCGACGTAGCCGATCACCTGCCCCTGCCGCACCTTCACGCCGTCGGCCACGCCATCGGCGATGCGCTGCATATGGCCGTAAGCCGTCTGGTAGCCGTTGGCGTGGCGGATGCGCACGTAGTTGCCGTACTGGCCCTTGCGCCCGGCTTCCTCGATCACGCCGTTTCCGGCTGCCAGGATCGGGGTGCCGGTCGTCGTCGCCCAGTCGACACCGGTGTGCATGCGCTTCTCGTTGAGCAGCGGATGCAGGCGGAAGCCGAAACCTGACGTCAATCGCACGTCCTCGCCGCGCACCGGGCGGCGCATGAGGAAGCGTTTCGAGTTGTTGCCGTTCGCGTCGTAGAAGTCCGTGGCACCGTCCTTGGTGCGGTAACGATAGAACCGGGCGGTGTCGCCGCCTGCGGTGACGGCGGTGTAGAGCAGGTCGCCGGGCGGCCCATCCGGGTCGTTCTCGTCCTTCACGTCGAAGAAGAACTCCACCGCGTCGCCGGCGCGCAGACGGCGGCGGAAATCGGTCTCGTAGGCGTGGACACGCAGGATCTGGTTGATGGTGTCGGACGGCAGGCGCTGGGTCAGCCCGGCATGATAGACGCTGGCGTACAGCGAATTTGCCTGCGAGTCGCCGAGGCGCGCCATCGATGCATCGACTTTGATCTCCTTGCGCGGCGGCATCGCGGATGAAACGTACTCACCCGAGGCGTCGCGCATCACCGAAACCTTGTGCGCCTTGTTCGCTCCGTAAACGCTGAAGCGGACCGGCTCCATGCTGTTCTGGTGCGTCAGCGACGGCACGAGCGTCACGCGCACTTCCTCGCCCGGTTGCAGGCCACGGTCCGGGAAGGTGGTGCTGGCGGCCTCCACCATCGTGCGGGCCTGCCACGTCTCCGCCCCGGCCCGCATCAGCACTTTGGTCAGCGTGTCGCCGTCGATGGCGGTGAAGGCGCGCGAGATGCGCCCTTCGATTTCTTCGTCGTCGATCTCCGAGCCCAGCACATTCTTGACCAGGATCGTCGCCGCCTTGGCGTCGGACTTGTCCGCCGTGTCGCTGCCGACCTCGTCCAGGGCGCCCACGAGCGGCTTCTCCGGTTCCATCGACCGCTCGACGAGCTCGAGGATCTCCGTCGCCTCCATCGTCTGGCCGTCTTCGTTCGGCAGCGTGCCGCCGAGCAGTTCGACGACCTTCACCTGGACGTCCGCCCGCGTGGACGTGCCTTCCTCCGCTTCGCCCGCACCCACGGGCTTGGCGTCGGCGTACAGCTTGAACGGATTGAACGGCGGAATGACATCGTCGAAGTCGCCCGGCACCGGCGCCAGGCGTGCCACGAGGCGCAGATAGGGCTTGTGAGCGGTATACTTGCGCCCGCCACGGCGTTCAGTCCGCGACTCGCGAATGACGTAGCGGGTGGATGTCGCGCCGGTATTGAGTTCCAGCCGGTCGGAGCGCGGCACCACCCAACGAAGGCCGTCGCGCCGGCGCACCATCTCCGCGAATGGCTTCGACTCCCCTTCGCCCAGCCGCTTGAACGTGGGGATGATGCCCTCGGGCCCGCCTGTGTGGTCCATCGAGCCGTAGATGACGACGACGATCGCGATCGTGCCCACGGCGGCGGCCAGACACGTACTGAACAGCCAGCGGAAGCGACCAACCTGCCGGGCTTCGGCGTGATCGCTCGCAAACAGCTCTTCCGCCATGACGCGCGCACGCCCACGGTGCCGCGTGCTCTCGCGGCTGGAAAGCCCGGCGTAGGCGCTGGCGAAGACCGCTCCTACATGGCGTCGCCGCCGTTCCAACTTGGCCGTCCTCCCCAGTCCCAGTCCCGCGCCCAGTCTCGCGCCCAATTCCCGCGCTCAGTTCTCGCGGTTATCGAGAACCCCTGCAAATTACTTGAGAATGATCCCGGCGGTCTCAAGGCCGACGCCGGTTTCACAGGGTTTTTTGCAGCCGTTCGCTTTATCCACAGCCGCGAGTCAGCTATAGAGTCACGCGGAATCAGCCGGTTAGCGGCCGAAATGACTCATTGCGACAGGCGTGTGAAGTTTTTTTGGCTAGCCCGCTAAAAGGCCGTTGACACCAGCGGCCCAATGATATTTATTCCGCCTTGTCCACGGCAGACAACTGCTGCGGCGCCCGCGACGGGCTTTGATCTCTCGATCTTATCGTGGTTCTCTACCTGGGGCCATCCCAGAGAGAGCCTCGTTGTCTGAAGCCAGCCTTAACTGGATGGCTCGATGACCTGTCGACGCGGTTTGCTCTTTGACAATTGAATTTTGAAGGAAGAGAAGCGCAGGCGGCGGAGTCCTGGCGGGTCTCAACGTCCAGAAATGGACTAGAGACCACACAGAACTCTGGCAGATATCTGCGTTTCTTCGACGCCAAACACCGATGTTAGATCTGCAGCAATGCAGGTTTGATGTCTAGATC
>JAKAXS010000469.1 GCA_021816505.1 Pseudomonadota bacterium | reverse complement strand
GTGCGGGGTTTGAAAGCTCCGCCGCGCATCAGCGGCAAGCCTAACGCCAGAGAAACGACGGCAACGCTCGGGATCGTGAGGCCGATCGTGGCCAATGCGGATCCGAGCGCGAGATTCAAACTCGTCTGAATCCGATCGCGACGCGCGGCGCGATATGCCGCCAGGCTCTCCGGCGCCAGCACGAGAGCCGCAATGATCACACCCACCACGGCCAGCGGAAGACCCGCACCGACGACCGCGCTTTCGACGGTTGGCGCAAGCGCCTTCGCGAGCAGGACGACTGCGACAAGGGCCACGAGCAGCATGAGGAACGACACGATCGCCGTGTTGCGTGTCGGCGGTTCGGCATGGGCGTCGGACGGCAGGTTGTCTTCGGCAGGAAGAAAGTAGTCCCGGTGCCGAACGGTTTGGACCATGACGAAAGTGCCGTACAGGATCAACGAAACGGCGGCCACGAATACGAGTTGCGAGGGCAGATAGGTCGGTCCGGGCACGCTTGATGCATAGTTGGGAAGCACAAGAACGAGTACCGACATCGCGGCAAGAACGCCCAACGTCGCGCTGACGCCACGAAGCGTGAAGCGCTGCTCGTGATGGCGCACACCACCGGCCAGAAGGCAGAGGCCGACGATTCCGTTCAGGATGATCATGATGGCCGCGAACACGGTGTCGCGCGCCAAACTCGTTGCATCGGCGCCACCCGACAGCATCAGCGATACGATCAACGAGACTTCGATGACGGTCACGGCCACCGCAAGCACGAGCGTGCCGAACGGCTCACCGACACGGTGAGCGACGACTTCCGCATGATGGACGGCAGCGACGACAGCGCCGATGAGAACCGCGGCCGCGACGGCCGTTCCAGCTCCGCCAAACTTCGCGATGTTCGTGATGACGGCCAAGACGCCGAGAACCGGAAACACCATCGACCACAGGGGCAGCGCGAGCCGCGCCGCCAATGCCGCGGGTTCGCTCATGTTTGCTGCTCCTTCGTTTGCTTGTTCCGGATTGTTCATAGCGACCGGTCTTATGGGCAAGGGCGCATCACGTCAAATATGCATGCCCGCAAGGCGCGATCCGTCGCGCATGGGTGCGAACCTTACGGAAATCGTAAAGCCGGAGCGATATCGCAGAAAGCTCGCGCTCCTAGCCTTGTCCTGCTTGGTCGGCAGCTTGCGGACGGTGGCATCCACTCCGGTGACGTATCATCCGCAAGAAGCCCCAACAATCCTGCGCCCCGGTGACGTCCGGATGTCGAAAGGCATCCGGACGTCGTCCGTTCGCGAACAGCCCAGCGCATCCGGTCAAACCATCCGCTTGATGGAGCAGCCGAAGTCATTGGAATGCCCTCGCGCGTGCTCGGATGTGCCGATCTCGATGGCGCGGAAACGCGGGAAGCTTACCGAAACTGTAAGGTAGCGGCCACCCTACTGAAAGTTTCGACCGCTAGAACGAAGGAGCCGTCGGCTTACAGCTCATGAGAGCCAACGACACCCACTTTCCCTCGCACTCTCTATCTGTGCGCGGCCCGGGTCGATGGCTCGGGCCGTTTCTTTTTGGTGCTTCATGTCCAACCAGACCAGGGTCGAGCGCGACCTGCGTATTGATCTATTCCGCGGCCTGGCGTTGCTGTTCATTTTTGTCGACCATATCCCGGGCAACACCTGGGCAAACTACACGCTCAAGAATTTCGGATTCTGCGACGCGAGCGAAGTCTTCGTATTCCTGTCCGGCTATGCCGCAATGCTGGCGTATGGCAAAGCCGGCATGACCTTGGACCAGAGCGCTGCCCGTGCCTACCGTCCCGCGGCCGTTGTCTACGTCTGGCACATCGGCGTGTTCGCGGTCTGCGCCATCATGCTGTATGCGGCGGCTTCGGCCTTTGCCAATCCGGACTACGTCGGAAACATCGCGTTGGGCCGCCTGGCCGAGAACACCGGCAGCGCCATCGGCGAAGCGCTGCTGCTGCTCTATCAGCCCAACCAGATGAATATTCTGCCGCTGTACGTGGTGCTGCTGCTGTGGTTCCCGGTGATCGTCACGCTACTGCGAAAAAGTGTCGTGATCGCACTGACGCTTTCCATCGCCGTATGGGCCGCTGCGAACTACTGGAGCGTGAACCTGCCGGTAAATAAGCCCGGCGAAGGCTGGTACTTCAATCCGCTGACCTGGCAGCTGCTGTTCACGACGGGCGCCGCGGCAGCCATCGTCTCCCGCCCCACAGCACCTGTTGCGCGCGGATTTGCTCTCGGCGTCGCCGTCGCCTATCTGGCATTTTGCGTGCTCTATGCCGCGCCGTGGAACCTCTACTCCTGGGCGCCGGACGGCCGCGTGATGCCCTACGGCGCCGTCGGCGACATCAACAAGGGCTACCTCTCCCTCTGGCGCTACATCAATGTCCTCGCACTCGCGTACATCGTCGCGGAAACGTTGCCAGCCTCCGCCAAATTCCTGCGGCGCGGTTGGGCGACCGTGTTCATCGCATGCGGCCGCTCGTCGTTGCAGGTGTTCGCGCTCGGCACAGTGCTGTCGTTCGCAGGCTGGATCGCCTCGACCGAGGTCAAGTCGACCTCGGCAGCCGTTGAGGCGGCGATCAATCTGGCGGGGATCGGCCTGCTCGGCTGGGCCGCCATATGGCTGAGTTCACGTGCCGCGCATCGAGGCGAACCTGGACGACAGTCGATTGGCGCACTGTCCTCGCAGGCGTAAAGTCCTTTCGCGCCGTCAGGATACGAGCAGAGCAGCGTCGCATTCTCGACGGATGATATACTGCCCCGGCCTGAAGCCCGCGAACGTCAAGGAAGCCTACATGCGCGTTTTGCTCGTCGAGGATGATGAAGATACTGCCGCCTACGTTCGCAAGGGGCTGCTTCAGGCCGGGCATACCGTCGACATCGTGGCCGATGGACGTGACGGTGTCGCCGTCGCGATCCGTGAAGACTACGACATGGTGATTCTGGACCGGATGCTGCCCGGCCTCGACGGCCTGTCCATCGCGAAGACCTTGCGCAGCACGGGCAGCAAGGTCGGGATCCTGTTCCTGACGGCCATGGGCGGGGTGAACGATCGCGTTCAGGGCCTGGACGCCGGCGGAGACGACTACCTGGTCAAACCATTCGCGATCTCGGAATTGATGGCGCGCGTAAACGCGCTGGCCCGGCGCCCTCCGATGCGAGCCGAGAGTGATGTTCTACGCGCCGGAGACCTTGAGATGGACGTCGC
>JAKAXS010000028.1 GCA_021816505.1 Pseudomonadota bacterium | reverse complement strand
ACCGACGGCATCATCTCCCGCACGGCTATCGTGCGAGCGGAGAGCCAAGATGTCTTGAGTACGTTTCGACTTCTAGCAACTTTGCCGCCCATCTTGCCAGCGGCAATTTTTCATCGCGCCGGCGCGCACGGTGGATGTGTGTCCTCACGGACCCAAGCAGTGACGTTAGCGAAAGCTTACGGACGCGCTGCAAATGTGAACGCAGATGCGTGCCAGGCATCATCGTGCAACGGCTCTTGCGTACGCGCACTTGGCGTAGATACCGCGATATAGCGATGGCGTTCGGCATCGTTGGAACGGATGAATTGTGCGATGCGCGGCAGGATATGCGCTTTGAAGCGCGACCCATTGAATACGCCGTAGTGGCCGACGCCCTCGGCGTCGTAACGAAATTTCTTATCCGGTTCTAGCGAAGCCGCCAGATCCAGCGCTGCGTGGCACTGGCCGCGTCCGGTGATATCGTCCTTCTCGCCTTCCACCGTCATCAGAGGTACGCGCTTGATCTGCCTGAGATCGACGTCCTTGGTTCGGTGCAGCATCATGCCCTTCGGCATAAGGTGGCTGACGAACACCGTCTCGATCGTCTGCAGATAGAACTCGCCGGTCAGGTCCATCACGGCCAGATATTCATCATAGAACGCGCGATGCTTCTCTGCGCTGTCGCCGTCTCCGGCAACAAGATGATCGAACAGCGCCTTGTGGGCATCCGTGTGCCGGTCGAGATTCATCGACATGAAGCCCGTCAGCTGCAGGAAGCCTGGATAGACGCTACGGCCCGAGCCCGGCTGCGTCCACGGCACCGTCGTGACGACGTTGCGCGAGAACCAGGCCGTGCCGCGCTCTTCGGCAAGATGGTTTACGGACGTCGTGCCGACGCGCGTGTCGACCGGTCCCCCGGCCAGAATGACGCTCAGCGGCACGTTGTCATCGCCCTCCGCCTCCATGCGCGCTACGGCGGCAAGCACTGGAACCGCAGGCTGGCACACGGCGAACACGTGCACGTCGCCTGCGAACAGCGTCAGCATGCTGCGCACGTAGTCGATGTAGTCGTCCAGGTCGAAACGGCCTGCGGCGTAGGGCACCATGCGCGCATCGCGCCAGTCGGTGATGTACACCTCGTGGTCGGGCAGAAACGCTTCGACTGTCCCGCGCAGCAACGTCGCGAAGTGGCCCGACATCGGCGCCACGATCAGCACGCGCGGATCCTGCGCAGCGCGCTGCTCCGTCAGGTCACGCTTGAAATGGATGAGATCGCAGAACGGCGCCTGCCAGACCGTCTCCTCGGTCACCGCGACGTTTGACCCGTCGACCTTCGTCGTCTTGAGGCCGAACTCCGGCTTGGCGTACCGGCGCGTCGTACGCTCGAACAATTCGAGCGCGGCCGACGCATGCCGGCCCATGGGCGTGTACAGAAACGGATTGAAGGGGTTGTCGAGTAGCGATCGTGCCTGACCCGCTGCCGCGCGCGCCGGAACCATGGCCGCATGGCCCAGCTCGTACCAGTGATAAAGCATTCATCCCCTCAGTCGGAACTCTCGAACGCAAGGCGCACTCGAAGTCTTCTCGCGCAGGGGAACGCGTTATTCTCAGCACGAGTTCCGGCTAAAAACGCTCTTCACACGACACGTCAGAGTCGCTGATTCGCGGGAAGAATGACAGAGGCGCGTCAGTTACAGCGCCGCGGCGAGTTTCGCTGCCAGCTCATCGACGGTGACCGGATAGGGGTAGTGGCCGATGTATTGGCCGCTTTCGTCCATCAGGTAGATGATCGACGAGTGATCGATGTTGTAGTTGGCAGGGTCGCTGCCGGGCACCTTTTTGAAGTACACGCGGTAAGCCTTCGCCGCTGCGCCGACCTCGTCCGGCGTGCCCGAAAGGCCGACCAGTTTAGGACTGAAGCTCTTCACATACTCGCCGACCTTCGCAGGAGTATCGCGTTCCGCGTCGAGCGTGATGAAGACCGGTGCCAGCTTGTCGGCCTTGGAGCCCAGCTTATCCAGCGCGCCTGAGATCACCTGCAGTCCACCGGGGCAAACGTCCGGACAGGACGTGAAGCCGAAGAACACCAGCATCTTCTTTCCGGCGAAGTCCTTCTCCGTGACGCGCTTGCCGCTCGCGTCCGTCAGCTTGAACGGACCGCCGATCAGCGCCTTCCCGCTCGACGCGATGATGCCCCCCGGCGGGAGCTGACGCGCCATCATCCAGGCCACGCCCCCTCCGAGCGCCAAGCCCAGCAACACAATGACAATGACCTTGAACCGCATGTTGGCGCACCGCTTCCAGCTTCGACGAATGGCTAAGCGCGAGCTTTTTGGGACGGCGGACGCCGTCTGGCAAGCGTGCTAGAGAGGGACTTATACGCACAGGGGCCCCGCCCTCAGGAAACAGCCGGCACCAATTCATGAAGATCGCGACGCTTGAAGACTTCCGTTCAGCCGGTCACGGCAGCAGCACGCTTCGTCTGAACACCATCGTCCGCCTGCGCTGGCTTGCGGTTGTCGGCCAGGTCCTCGCCATTGGCGTGGTCTCGCTCGGCATGGGCTTCTCGCTGCCCATCGGACCATGCCTGGCGCTGGTCGCGGGCTCAGCCTGGCTCAACGTCTTCCTGTCGATCCGCTATCCGGCGCGTTATCGCCTGTCTGTCCGCGTCGCCACGATCCTGCTGACGTACGACATCCTGCAGCTTGCCGCGCTGCTGTATCTGACGGGCGGCATCGAGAACCCGTTTACCATGTTGATCGTGGCGCCGGTCACCGTCTCGGCGGCCACGCTTCCTCCACGCAATACGCTGATGCTCGGCATCGTCGCGTTGCTGGCGACGGCGCTCATCACGGTCGATGCATGGCCGCTGCCATGGTTCGCCGGCCAGACACTGGAGCAGCCGCTGCCCTACCGCCTTGGCATGCTGGCGGCTGTCGTCATCTCCATGCTGTTCATCGCGCTCTACGCCTGGCGGCTGGCCAAGGAGAGCCGCCAGATGTCCGCTGCCCTGTCGGCAACCGAAATCGTGCTGGCGCGCGAGCAGAAGCTGCATGCCCTCGACGGCCTCGCCGCCGCCGCCGCGCATGAGCTGGGAACGCCGCTCTCCACCATCACGCTCGTGACGTCCGAACTGGCGCGGCAGGTGCCAAAAGACAGTCAGATGATGCTGGAAGACCTGGAGCTGCTGCGCACGCAGGCGATCCGTTGCCGCGAGATCCTGCAGAAGCTGACGCGTCAGCCGGCGGAGCAGGACCCCCTGCATTCCAGCCTCGCCGTTCGCGAGCTGCTGGACGAGGCGTCCGCACCGTACCAGGGCGCGCGCGTGCCGATCATCACCGTTGCCCGCGCCGAGAAAACCGTCGAGGGCGACGCCGCGAAGGAGCCGACGGGCGTGCGCCTTCCAGGCGTGATCTACGGCCTGGGCAACTTCATCGAAAATGCCATCGACTTCGCCGACACGCGCGTCGACCTGGTTGCGGAGTGGGACGCGTCGACCGTCGTTCTCACGATTGCCGACAACGGGGCCGGCTTCAAGCCGGAGATCATCGACAATCTCGGCGAGCCCTACGTGACCAGCCGGCCGGCCTCCTCACGCAAAAAGTACGGCAAGGCCTCGGGCCTCGGGCTGGGCTTCTTCATCGCCAAAACGCTGCTGGAACGTTCTGGGGCGAAGGTCGAATTGGAGAACCGCACCCCACCCGAACATGGTGCCATCGTCCGGGTGACGTGGCCACGTGATGTCTTCGAAGCCCGCGCCGCCAGCCCGGCGGCAGCCGCCCAGCAGGAAGTTCGGGAGCAGCTACAAGTATTTGCCTCGGATGAGCGGTAACCAGGTGACACACTTTTAAGGCGCGAAGGGCTTGGCGAAAGTCTCTGCCCAGATATACTCAAAAGCGTCGGGAGGAAAAAACGTGAACGAAGACCTGTCCTTCAAGCCGGACGAGCTGCCGGAAGATCGGTCGCTCATCATCGTCGACGACGACAAGGCGTTCCTGCAGCGCCTCGCGCGAGCGATGGAGATGCGCGGCTTCGAAGTGCGCAGCGCGCACTCGATCGCGGAGGGCGTGGATCTCATTCGCGCCAAGGCGCCGGCGTTCGCGATCGTCGACATGCGTCTGGAAGACGGCAACGGTCTTGACGTCATCGCCGAGTTGACCAAGGTCAAGCCGGAAGCCCGCATCATCGTTCTCACCGGCTACGGCAACATCGCGACAGCGGTGTCGGCCGTGAAGCTCGGCGCCGTCGACTATCTGGCGAAACCCGCCGATGCCGACGAAGTGACCGACGCGTTGCTGGCTCCGGTCAACACCAAGGCGCCGCCGCCGGAAAATCCGATGTCGGCCGACCGCGTGCGCTGGGAACACATTCAGCGCGTGTACGAGCTGTGCAATCGCAACGTTTCCGAAACTGCGCGGCGCCTGAACATGCATCGCCGCACGTTGCAGCGCATTCTGGCAAAACGCGCGCCGAAGTAATCGGCGCGCGCTGCACGAAATCAGATTTGGCCAGCTTTATTGGGGGTTCGCCGCAGGCGGCGGCGTGGGTGCGGGCGCCGGCTCGGTCACGGCGGGTGCCGGGGCTGGGGCAGTCGTCGTCACGGTCGACGGCGTCAGCATGACGTAGGCAAGTACGAGTACCAGCGCCAGCACCGCCAGAATAATCATTCTATTGTCCATCGCTTCCTCCTTAGCCTTTTCTCTTCGATCCCCTGGGTCTGGGGTTTGAGCAATATAACGCAAGTTGCAGGCGACGCGTTCCAAAGAAAAGCCGCGCCTACCCCGCGTCGGTAAAGAGTTGAGCGAGACCCGGGTCGAGTGCCACGCTCAGCCGTAGGGCTGCTGCCCGCGCAAACCGCAGCGTCATGGCTTTGCGACGCGACCCGGCCAATTTCGTCTGCGGCGCCTCGCGCACGATTTCGCCGCCAAACCGGTCGGCAAGTATGAGCCCGGCCTCATGCGGCAGGATCTCGACGGGAAAGCCCGGCTTCACGGCAAAATAGAGCTTGTCGCAGAAGTCCAGGTACTCCGGCCACTTCTGGTCGGTCCGGAAGTCCTCGATCGAGGACTTGATCTCCACGATCACGACGTCGCCGCGGGCGGAGAGCGCGGCAACGTCCGCCCTGCGCCCGTTGGCGAGGGAAAGCTCGGAAACGCAGGAAAAGCCATGCCCGATCAGCAGCCGATGCACGCCACGGCAGATATCGAGGGCGTTTGCCGATTGGCGCAGATCCGGCTTGACGCTGGCAGGCACCTCGCCCGAAAAATCGGGCTGTGGATTGATCTCATCTGTCATGTCAGGTGCAAATCCAGCGTGAAACTGCGATGAGGTCAATGCCGGAGGGGATCGCGGGGACGCGTGCCGCACTCCCGCCGCGTTTTGGGGATGCACATCGTTCCTCTCGGCATGCCGGCCTGTTAACGACCACGCACCAACACTAAGGGTCTTCGATGTTCTTCAAGCGCGCCAAGAAATCAGAGGAAGCATCGTCTCCCGCTCCAACAACGGCTGTCTTTGCCGCTGCCGCGGTGGAGAAGCCGTCAACGGCGGCTGCACTCGATGCCGACAAGCTTCGCCGCGTCACTGTCGCGTCGAAGCTCGGCTTCAAGACGACGGCCGACGTCGCCCGTTCCGCCGCAGAGCCGTTCGAGGCCCGCCGCGTGTGGGACACGCTGAAATCGACGTTGGCCGCCACCGGCAAGCCACCGGCGCATGTGTTCATCAGCGGCCCGCCAGGTTGCGGTGCGCTACGCGCCGTGACGGCTCATCTTGCCGGCCTTCCACAAACCATCGACGCCAACGCCGCGGACTGGCTGTTCGTGCTCGACGAAAAAGCCGACGGCGGCTGGCGGGCTATTCCGGTTCCGGCCGGCCAAGGCAAGCGCCTCGCCGCCGGCATCACGGCGGTCGTGGCGCAGTTGCGCGGCACCTTGCCTTATCTGCTGAAGGGCGAAGATCTGTCCCTGCGCCGCGCGTCGATCGAAGCGGGTTTCTCCGCCGTGCGGGACGAAGCGTTCTCCCGGTTGCGCGAGATGGCCCACTTCCAGAACGTCGCCGTGTTGACGACGCCGATGGGCTTTGCCGTCGCGCCGATGCACGAAGGCAAGGTGGTCAAACCGGAAGTTCTCGCCCGTCTGCCTCAAGCGATGCGCGACGAGGTGCGCCGCAAGGTCGAAAGCGTCGAGGCGGAACTGCAGACGCTGCTTGCCGACGTGCCGTCCGAAGCCGGCAGCCAGATCGGCGAGCTTGTCGAACTCACGGCCGACTACTTGAGGCCTGCCGTGAAGGCCGGCCTTGAAGGCCTCACCAAGGAATTCTCTTCGGCACCCGAAGCGATGGCGTTCCTCAACGCGATGCAGGAAGACGTCCTTCGCCGCGCGTGCCGCGATGGCGCGGGTGTCTCCTTGCCCGACTACTGCGGACGCGTCCTCGAAGGTGGCGGAAAGTCCATCGTTTCCGTCGACTGGACGGTCGGTTCCGGCGCACTGGCCGAAGCGGCCTTGCGCGCGGGCAAGGGCGCCGTCGTCATCGACGCCGCTCGCCTGGATGACGATGCATGGGCGGCGCTGAAGCGTGCCGCCGAAACGAGGCTTGTAGCGTTGCCCGGTTTGCACGGACAGACCCAGCCGGTCGCGACGACCTTCGTTCTCGTCGCCGACGAACCGGTCGTTGCCGATCCCGCCGCAAACACAGGCCCGGCAGCCTTCGGCACGCGATTGTCCTTTGCGTCGCAAGCCGCACGCAGCGAGGAAAGCGAGAGCGCGTTGGCTCGCCTGCTTGCGGTCGCCGCCGACGACAGAGGGCTGCGTCCGCTCGAAGCTGCCGCGGTCGCGCATCTCATTGCGGAGGCCGCCCGCGCGACGGGCCGTCCTGACCGCTTGTCCGGCGATCTCACGCAGCTCGTTCTGCTTGCCACCGATGCCGATCGCATCGCGGCGTCGGCCAATCGCTCTGCCGTCACCGAAGCCGACGTCATCGCCGCGCTGGCCGAGCGGCGCAGCGGCGGTAGCGTGCAGCCGCTGTTCGCACCGGCGGCGAACGAGATCACCGGCCGCGTCCTGGCACTCGGTCTCGCGCCCGAACCGGTCGAGGTATGGGCGACCGTTCGGCCCGGACAGGGCACCGTCGCCGACTTTGCACGTGCCACGGCCGCCGCCCACGAGACGGCCTCATCGGCTTCGGCCATGCTGTGGAGCCTGATCGCTGCCCGCTATGTGCCCACGCAGCGCTTGTCCCTCGCCGCCGCCATCGTTCACGAACCGCCGGTCAGCGCCGCAGCTTCCGTGCGGGCATCGGCGGCCGAGGCGTTCGCGCTTCTGTCTGCTCTGGCTGAAGCCCCCATCCCGACGTCGTTCGCGGTTGCCGGCTGGGTTTCGCCGTCCGGTGCGCTGCTGCCGCTCGCTGGCGTCAACGCGGCAATCGAAGGCGCCTTCGACCACAATGGCGGTCGCGAAGCGGCCGGGCCGTTGCGCATCCTGATCCCGCGCGCCAACGAAGCGGACCTGATGCTGCGCGCCGATCTGGTCGACGCGGTTCGTAAAGGCAAACTGCAAATCTACGCCGCGGCCGATATCGACGAAGGCCTGTCGCTGCTTACGGGTATCAAGGCCGGTACCACCTCCGACGCGGCAGGCGAGCCGAGCTTGAACCGGCAGATCGAAGAGCGCCTGACGGCGTTCGCGAAGCAGTCGGCAACGGCCGACGCAACATCCCCGCTTCGCAAGGCGCCCGCATGATCGCGCACGTTGCCGAGGCTGGCGAGGGAAGCGGACGCGTCGTGCTGCAGATGGGACCGCAGCTGTCGCCGATCGCATTGCAGGCGTCACTGCAGCTCGCCCGCAGTTTCCGCTCCGAGATCGAGGCGCTCTACACGGACGACGGCATGCGCGACCTCGCCGCCTATCCGTTCGCGCGTGAGATCTCCATCGCCGGCGTCATCAAGGGGCCTCTCGATACCGGCTTGCTCCAGCGCCGCCAGCATCGCGTCGCGGCGGCCACGGTGCGCCACGCCGCCACGGCCGCGCGCGCAGCCGGCATCCGCTTCACGTCCAGCATCCGCCAGCACGACGCAACGCGCGCACTTGCCGACGCGTGTGCCGAGCGCGGGCCGTGGAACATGGTCGCGCTGGGTGAGCCGGTCGCCAGCCACGATCGCATCAAGCTGCGCGAGATGTTTTCCTCCGTCTGGGGCACCACCGGGTTCGTCCTGACGAGCCCGAAAGCCAAGCGCATGACCGGCCCGGTCGTCGCCGTCGTCGAAGACATCGAGCGCCTGTCGCCACTATTGCGCACCGCCGAGCATCTAGCGGCAAGCACCGCGTCGGCCACCGAGGTCCTGCTTGTCGGAACGGACGCGCATCACGTGATCGAGATGGAAACGCAGGCGCGCCTCATCCTCAACGACGAGGCGCACGCCAATATGCCGTTGACCACGATCTCGCACGGTGGCGCGCCCGCGATCGGCCAGGCTTTGCGCGCTCTCGGCGCAGGCTTCGTGATCGCCCATTATGACGGCATCGCGATGCCGTCGGAAGGCGAGGACACTTTGCTGGCCGAGAACCTCGAAGGTCCTTTGCTCCTGGTTCGCTGAGCTGAATGGAACGCCCGCGTGCCTGAGTTGCCAGAAGTCGAAACGGTGCGCCGGGGCCTTGAGCCCGTGCTCGTTGGCCAGCGCATCGTGCGTCTGGAGCAGCGCCGCCCCAACCTCCGCTTTCCTCTGCCAGACAATTTCTCGGGGCGCCTCGAAGGCCAGACGATCGAGTCGATCTCGCGCCGTGCCAAGTATCTGCTCATGCGCCTGTCGAGCGGTGAGACGCTCGTGGTGCATCTGGGCATGACCGGGCGTTTCACCGTTTCCCAGCCCGACAAGAAGACAAGAGCCAAGCCCGGAAAATTCGTCCACGCCGCCGGCGAGCACGACAGGCACGACCATGTCGTCGTCCACCTGAAGAACGGGACCGTCATCACCTACAATGACGCCCGCCGCTTCGGCTTCATGCTGCTGATGAGCGAGGAAGAGCGCGAGGTCCATCCGTTGTTCGCCGGTCTCGGTGTCGAGCCGCTCGGCAACGAATTCAACGCCGACTATCTCGCCCGCCGCGCGGCCAACAAGGGCGTCGACCTGAAGGCGTTCCTCATGGACCAGCGCATCGTTGCCGGCCTCGGCAACATCTACGTGTGCGAGGCTTTGCATCGCGCAGGCCTCAGCCCAAGCCGCGGCGCGAAGTCTTTGGCCGACCGCAAGGGGCGCCCGACGGAGCGCGCGGAGCATCTCGTGCCGGCCGTGAAATCGGTACTCGTCGAGGCGCTTGCTGCGGGCGGCTCGACCCTGCGCGACTATCGCCATGCCGACGGTGAGCTGGGCTATTTTCAGCACTCGTTTTCCGTGTACGGCCGCACGGCCGAGCCTTGCAAGAAGCCAGGGTGCCAGGGCATTGTGCGCCGCAGCGTCAGCGGTGGTCGCTCCACTTTTTTCTGCAGCGCCTGCCAGAAGTAATCCACAAAAAAGAGGATCGATGGCATGAGCAGCTACGAGAACATTCTCGTTGAAACCAAGGGCCGCGTCGGCCTCATCACGTTGAACCGGCCAGCCGCGCTGAACGCGCTTAACAACGCGCTGGTGCTCGAACTGAACACCGCGCTGGATGGCTTCGAGGACGATCCGAACATCGGCGCCATCGTCATCACCGGCTCGGAAAAGGCGTTCGCAGCCGGCGCCGACATCAAGGAGATGCAGCCGAAGACCTACATGGAGGTCTACACCGGCGACTTCATCTCGTCGTGGGAGCGGATTACGCGCTGCCGCAAGCCTGTGATCGCGGCAGTCGCCGGCTTCGCGTTGGGGGGCGGCTGCGAAATGGCGATGATGTGCGACATCATCATCGCCGCCGATACGGCCAAGTTCGGCCAGCCTGAAATCAAACTCGGCATCATGCCGGGCGCCGGCGGCACGCAACGCCTCACGCGCTTCGTCGGCAAGTCGAAGGCGATGGAAATGTGCCTCACGGGTCGCATGATGGATGCCGCGGAAGCCGAGCGCTCAGGCCTGGTCTCGCGCGTCGTGCCCGCCGCCGATCTCGTCGCCGACGCGCTGAAGACGGCGGAGACGATCGCTTCGAATTCGCTTCCCGCCGTGCTGATGACCAAGGAAACGATCGGCCGCGCCTACGAGACGACGCTGTCGGAAGGCATCCGCTTCGAGCGGCGCCTGTTCCACTCCATGTTCGCGACGGAGGATCAGAAGGAAGGCATGGCCGCCTTCGCCGAAAAGCGCAAAGCGAACTTCAAGCATCGATAGGCGCGACGCAAAAGCATGAGCCCGCGTTTAACGCGGGCTCAAAGTTCTTTAGTCGCGATCCCAGCTGACGATGCGGCCGCCGCGGATGTCGATATCGTAGACCTTGCCGGTCCGCGTCACGGCGTCGTCCACTTCCCACTTGCCGTCGTCGCGTTCGATCTT
This sequence comes from Pseudomonadota bacterium, assembly GCA_021816505.1. Classification (GTDB taxonomy): domain Bacteria; phylum Pseudomonadota; class Alphaproteobacteria; order Rhizobiales; family Hyphomicrobiaceae; genus JAKAXS01. The sequence continues at coordinate 2,864 of JAKAXS010000028.1, read as the reverse complement.
CTTCCACGAAACGAAGCCGTTCGATCGAAGTATCTTCGTCAGCTTCTGGCGTTCGCTGGCCGTCGGCGGGCGATCGGCAAGAGCCGTCGAAGCCAGCGGAATGGGTGCGAGCAGGGCGACTGCAACAGCGAGCGATGTTTTTTTCATTGTGTCCCTCATGATCGGAAACGTTGGTGATGAGGAACAATGACGTGCCTGCCCTGACAGCTTCCTGACTGTCTCAGGATACTATGTGCCCGACTATGTCCCCGTCACCTTGAGGCCCGCCACGCCGCCGACGATCGCCATCGCGCTGACGACTTTTCCGAAGCTCAACGGCTCCTGCAGGAACATGTAGCCGAGCAGGACGGTGCCGAGCGTTCCCACTGCCGTCCAGATCGGATAGGCGACGCTGACCGGAAGATCGCGCATGGCCATCGTCAGGAAACCGATGCCTCCGATCACGCCGATGATGGTGATCGCCGTCGGCAGCGGTTTCGTGAATCCGTCCGCGTATTTCATGCTGAGCGCAAAAATCACTTCGAAAACGGCCGCTGCCGCCAGATAGACCCAAGCCATGTCGCCACCGTGGTTTGGCACAAAGAATCTCATGCATCCATGTGCGTCTGTTCAGTCTCGATAGCGAGATAGCGGCTTGACCACGGCCGCGACAAACGACAACTTCTCAGGCAATGGATGAGATAAACTCATTTATTGCCGGAGCCTGGCCATGCGCCGATTGCCCCCGCTGAGCGCTCTGCGTGCATTCGAAGCCGCCGCGCGCCAGGAAAGTTTCAAGCTCGCCGCGGCCGAACTCGGCGTCACGCCGACCGCAATCAGCCATCAGATCCGGCAGCTCGAAGAGCACCTGGGTCTTGCTCTGTTCGAACGCCAGACGCGCAAGGTCGTCCTCACCGAGCATGGCCGCGCACTGTTTCCCGGCACGCGGTCCGCGTTCGACGTGCTGGCGGAAACGGTCGATCAGGTGAAGCGCAAGCCGGCGCGCCGCGTCGCGACGCTCTCCGCCACCGTTGCCTTCACCGCGAAACTGATCGTGCCGCACGCCGGCACTTTCCGAGCGTTGAACCCGGGTTGGGATCTGCGCCTGCATGCGTCCGACGAGGCGGTGGATCTCCACGCCGGAGAGGCGGACGCCGCCATCCGCTATGGGCGAGGCAAGTATGCGGGCCTGACGGCGTTGCCGCTTCTCTCTGACCGTTTCGCGCCGATCTGCAGCCCGTACCTCGACGTGCGCGCGCCGGCCGACCTGGCCAAGGTCTCGCTCATCCATTTCGATTGGGGCGAGATCGCTACCAGGCTGAGCGTGCCGACGTGGCGCAACTGGGCCGATCGCGCCAAGCTCTCGAAGCAGATCGACGCTGAATCCGGCATCATCCTCAACGATGAGGCGAGCGCCATCGATCTCGCGATCGCCGGCCACGGCGTCGCCTTGCTCAGCCTCTCGCTCGTCGCGGCGGAGCTGGCCTCAGGCGCGCTCGTGCAGCCGTTCGGCCCCGTCATCGAAGGATTGGGCTACGATCTGGTCTATCCCATCGGTGCCGAAACGCGCCCCGCGGTCTCGGTGCTGTCTCACTGGGTGATGACCGATCTCGCCAAAGCGATCGACAAGGCACGTCAGCCGCGTGCCGCCGCCAGCGCCTGATCGAGATCGGCCAGGATGTCGTCGATGTGTTCCAAACCGACGGCAAGCCGCACGTAGCCGTCCGTCACGCCGGTCTTCGCCTGCTCCGCGGCCGTCAGCTGCGAGTGCGTCGTCGTTGCGGGATGAATGGCGAGGCTGCGCGCATCGCCGATGTTGGCGACGTGATAAAACAGCTTCAGGCTGTCGATGAAGCGCCGTCCCGCGTCGCGTCCGCCCTTCAGCTCGAAACCGAGCAGCCCGCCATATCCACCTTTCAGATAGCGGTCGGCCCGCGCACGCACGGCGCCCGTCTGCGTCGAGGGATGGATCACGCGCGTCACCTCGGCGCGCTGGCCCAGGAAGTTCGCGACCGCGCTCGTGTTCTCGCAATGCCGCGGCATGCGCAGCGCCACCGTTTCGATGCCCTGCAGCACCAGGAACGCGTTGAAGGGCGAGATCGCCGAGCCCAGGTCGCGCAGCAGCGTCGTGCGTGCCTTGAGAATGTAGGCGATCGGTCCGAGCGGCTTTGCCGCCTCGGCCCACACCGCGCCGTGATAGCTGGGGTCGGGCGTATTGAGCGCGGGCTGCCGCTCCGCATGAGCCGACCAATCGAAATTGCCGCCGTCGACGATGAGACCGGCGATCGACGTGCCGTGGCCGCCCAGATACTTGGTGCCTGAATAGACGACGATGGCCGCGCCGTGCGCCAACGGCCGCGTCAGGATGGGCGCTGCCGTGTTGTCGACGATCAGCGGAATGCCGAAGCTGCGTCCGATCTCTGCCACCTCGGCAATCGGAAACACCTCCAGCTTCGGGTTGGGCAGCGTCTCGGCGTAGTAGGCCCGCGTGCGCGCGTCCGTCGCGCGGCGGAAGTTCTCGGGATCGGACGGATCGACGAAGCGAACCTCGATGCCCTGATCCTTGAGCGTGTTCGCGAACAGGTTCCACGTCCCGCCATAGAGGTCCGTCGAACTCACCACGTTATCGCCGACGCGCGCCAGGTTCTGCAGCGCGAATGCCGATGCCGCTTGTCCCGATGCCAAGGCAAGCGCCGCGGCACCGCCCTCCAGCGCCGCCACGCGCTTTTCCAGCACGTCCGTCGTGGGGTTCATGATGCGCGTGTAGATGTTGCCCAGTTCCTTCAGCGCAAACAGGTTCTCGGCATGCTGCGTGTCTTTGAACTGGTACGATGTGGTTTGATAGATCGGCACCGCCACTGCCCCCGTTGCAGGGTCGGCACGCT
>JAKAXS010000468.1 GCA_021816505.1 Pseudomonadota bacterium | reverse complement strand
AGATCAAGGGCGTGCCGCGCGGCTTTGCAGCGGCAGAACCGGAAGCCGCGCCCGAGCCACCACAGGCACCGCCTGCCACCGCCGCCGAGAAAAAGGCGCCCGCACCGGCGGCACCCAAGGCGGACAAGAAGCTCGCCGAGAAGATGCCGTGGGATCCCGCTCCCAAGCCCGGCGCCGCACCTGCCGCAGCGCCGTCAGGTCCGCTGGTGCCCACCGCTCCGCTGCCGACGATCCTCGCCAGCAAGCCGGTGCTGCCGCAGTGGGACTGCGCACCCGGCGTCGACTTCGTCTCGATCCAGCGCAACGGCTACACGCGCAAGCTGACCGGCGGCGAGATCTGCAATCCGTTCGAGGACGTGGTGCGCGAGGTGCCGAAAGCGGCGACGGGCTTCCGCCTCGGCTACACCATCAAGACCGGCCGCCTGTTCGTGCTCTCCAGCGACGCATCCATCAACGGAAAGACCATCGCCTGGGCAATCTCCGGCCGCGAGGTCTGCCGCAACAATCCCGATCCCGATTGCATCGCCGCCAAGGCCATCGGCCCGCTGCCGCCTGGAGAATATTCGTTCAATTCGAATACGGCATCGCGCGTCAGCTTCGGCCCCAAGACCAAGCGCATGGTGGCCGGCATCTACATGACCAAGCTCTGGAACAAGGAGCGGTTCAGCCCGGCTCAGCTTGCCGGCATCAAGGCACGCGGCAATATCGCCATCCACGTCCGCCTGAAGGGCGAGATGTCCGAAGCGTGCCTCGGCCTGGAGCCGAAGGGCTGGACGTACGTTTCCGGGCTGATCAAGGACGGCCGCGCCACGGGCGTGAACGTCTACATCGACGAGCCGCATCCCCAGCTGGCCGAAAATCCGCCTGTTATCGTCGCCTCCACGTTCTCGCTGACGTCGCTGTTCAAGTAGGCGGCGTTTCGGTAGAACTGCGCCGCAACGCGTTCCGGCTAGCCTCGACGCCGGTCGGACCAATCAATCAAACGACGGAGACGAGATATGAGCGATCGCATTCTGATGCGCGTGGGCGAAGCCCTGGTAGCCGGCGGCCCGCCGGGCACGGCATCCGAGCCGGAAGTGATCATCGGCGAATTCGACGGGCCTTTCGGCACCGCCTTCGCCAAGCTGCTCGGCGACCAGGTGGTCGGCCATACGCGCGTTCTGGCGCTGCTCAACACCGACGTGATGGTGCGCCCGGCCACGCTGTGCGTCAGCAAGGTGACCGCGGTCAGCGAGAAGTACACCAACATCCTGATGGGCACCGTGCAGTACGCGACCGCGATGGGCGTGCTCGACACCGTGCGCTCGGGCATCATCCCCAAGGCGAAGGCCAACGACCTGGGCATCATCTGCTCGGTGTGGCTGGCGCCGTCGATCGTCGACGTGCAGGACCTCGATCATCGCAAGCTGTTCGACATCCACCGCGAAGGCACCGTGAAGGCGATCACCAAGGCCATGCGCAACGAGCCGTCGATCGACTGGCTGTTGGAGAACCAGGACAAGGTGATCCACAAGTACTTCGAGCGCGGCCTCAAGGGCGAAATCTGATCCGGTCCATCTGACCCAGTCAGCGGGCCGCGCCTAGCTGGTGCGGCCCAGCACCTCCGCGCGCAGGTCGTGTTCGTTCAGCGCGTAGAGATCCAGAATGCGCTCGAACGAGATCCCCTGCCGCTGCTCCAGCGCAAGGGGATGCGCGCCGTCGTCGATGCGCAGCGTTGGCCGCAGCGTCTCCCCGCGTGGCATGATCGTGCACGGCAGATCCAGCGTGTCGGGATATCCCTTCAGCGCGTTCGCCAACCACCCGTGCCAGGGTGCAAGCCCGCCCTGCCGCCTCTTCGCGAACGCTTCGACGTAGTACGTGAAGTCGCTTTTCGCGACCATCGCCCACACGCTTTGCGTCAGGAACTTCCCCGGCGCACCGAGCACCGGAATGTCGATGTCGCACAGCAGGAAGAACAGCTCGCCATCCAGAATGCAGAACTGTTCCGTCAGCAGGCCCGCGTCGGATTGCGTGGTGCTTGCATTGCCGCGCCGGCGCGCAGCCACCGTCCACGCATCCGGCTCCTCGCGCACCAGGGCGAACAGCCCGCCGTGAACGTCGCCGCAGGCCGGGCAGCTGAACGCGGCCGAGTGCAATGCCACCCAGCGAGGGTCGTTATAAAGTCGTGCCATATCGACTCGCTTTGAAAACGTATGCGGACGATTACAAAGCTCAAAAAACGTCCGTCAACGTCACAACGGCGCGAACATGCCGGCATTCACAGATTCGGCGCGGTGCGCGGCCGCAGATCGCAGGCTCGGAAAGGCTCGACCGCGGCCGCAACGGCGGGATATAACGCCCGCAACCTGATGGCGGCCGCGGCGGGCGCCTCTGCAACCCGTTGATTTCCATGTCCAAGACGAAAAAGACTGACGCCCAGAAGCGTCCCAAGGCGCGTTTGCCCAAGGGCCTGCGCGACATCGGCCCGGCCGAGCTGCGCGAAAACCTGGCGATGCTCGCCAAGATCCGCGCGGTCTATGAGCGCTATGGCTTCGAGCCGCTGGAGACTCCGGCGTTCGAATACACCGACGCGCTGGGCAAGTTCCTGCCCGACCAGGACCGGCCGAACGCGGGTGTATTCTCGTTCCAGGAAGAGGACGAGCAGTGGGTGTCGCTGCGCTACGACCTCACCGCGCCGCTCGCCCGCTACGTGGCCGAGAACTATCAGGACCTCGCGTTGCCGTTCCGCCGCTATGCGACCGGCAGCGTCTATCGCAACGAGAAGCCGGGCCCCGGCCGCTTCCGCCAGTTCACCCAGTTCGACGCCGACACGGTCGGCACCGACAGCGTCGCCGCCGACGCCGAGATGTGCATGCTCGCCGCCGACACGATGGAAGCGCTGGGCTTCGAACGCGGCCAGTACGTGATCAAGGTCAACAACCGGAAGGTGCTCGACGGTTTGCTGGAATCCATCGGCCTTGGTGGCGAGGAGAACGCTGCCAAGCGGCTTAACGTGCTCCGTGCCATCGATAAGTTCGACAAATTCGGCGTGGAGGGTGTCGCACTGCTTCTTGGTAATGGCCGAAGCGACGAAAGCGGTGACTTCACTAAGGGCGCCTGTCTTTCGGCGGAACAAATATCTATCCTTGTGCAATTTGTTGGACCCGACGCGGAAACCACAACGCTTTCAGGTGGTGTTCTGTTTTCGTCGATGACGCTTCACCCCGACACTCAGTTCTCACCCGG
>JAKAXS010000027.1 GCA_021816505.1 Pseudomonadota bacterium | reverse complement strand
CCTGATCCTCATCCAGACCAAGTCTTGACACGGGGTAGACTCGTGGCGCATGAGTCCTATCTCGGAATACGCTCTTTAGCTTATCTGCTGCGGAGCTTGCAACTATGTAAAAGAGCCCCATATGCGGGCCATTTCGAGAGATGGAATTGAGCCATGGCACGACAGCATATTGATCACGACGACATTGTCGCCTTCGCCGAGCAGCGCGTGAACCTGCCGAAAGAGATCGCGGCGGAGTACCGGGCGCAGGCACGCGGCCTGCGCGAGAAGCTCGAAAGCTACCTCTACGAGCACCCCGATTTCAGCCTGAAGAAGATGCTGCTCTCGGGCAGCCTGGCCAAGGGCACGGCCCTGCGCTCGCTCAACGACATCGACGTTGCCTGCTACATCTCCGGCGCCGAAGCGCCATCCGACATCAAGGCGCTCCTCGAATATCTCGCGGCGCGCCTGCGCAAGGCCTACCCGAACTTCAAGCCGGAGCAGGTCCAGCCGCAGACCTACAGCGTCACGGTATCGTTCCGCGGCACCGGCCTCGATGTCGACGTCGTGCCGATCCTCTACGACGGCGATCCGCAATGGTACGGCGATCTCGTCAGCCAGGATGACGGTTCGCTCCTGCGCACCAACATCCCGTATCACCTGGAGTTTGCACGCAAGCGCAAGAAGGCCAACGACGTGCATTTCGCCCAGCTGGTCCGTCTGATCAAGTTCTGGGCGCGCCTGATGAAGCAGGAACGCCAGGGCTTCCGCTTCAAGTCGTTCATGATCGAGATGATCGTGGCGCATCTCGCCGATACCGGGCTCGACCTGTCAGACTATCCCGAGGCGCTGCAGCATTTCTTCACCTACGTCGCGACCTCGGATCTGCGCAAACGCATCGTCTTTGCCGACTACTACGATCCGAACACGGTCGGGCAGCTTGCCGCGCCGGTGCAGGTCATCGATCCGGTCAACAAGCTCAACAACGTCAGCCGCCTCTACACCCGCGAACATGCCGACATGATCGTCGATGCCGCGATCGACGCCGGTGACGCCATCGACGCAGCGCTTGCCGCGCCCACCAAACAGGAAACCGTCCGCTACTGGCAGAAGGTTTTCGGCACAACGTTCCAGGGGTGATGCCATGAGCTCAAGCTATACTTACACCGACACGGTCTCGTTCACGCACACGCATGCAGTCCATCTGGCATCCAAGGTGGCAGCGGATCTCAAGCGCATTCAGCGGCTTTATGGTTCGCCGTCAGACGCGGCCATTGCCGACTACGAGGGCGAGATCATCGGGCTCCTGAAGGCCGGCTATCTCGGCACCGTCACCTATGGCTTCCGGCGCGACGGCAAGTGGATCGAGCCCACACTCCGCTACACGGCGCAGGATCTGGCAGGCTCTGCTGCCAACGATGACGATCCGGGCCGCGTGCGCCCTGGCGCCAACATCGCGGGCGCGTCGTTCTACAGCTACCTCAACTACAGCGGCGCATGGGATCGCCTGTCTTACGAGGAGCAGCACCGGTTCAAGGAAACGCTCCCCGTATCACGGGGCGGCGCCGCCGAACCCGGTACGAGCGGATATTTCAGCGCAGACAAAACCTATTCCGCCGGCGGCCGTGCGCTCGGCCGGTCCAGCATGAGGGGGTACTAATGAACGCCATGACGCCTGTCACAGACCTGTTCGAACGCCGCGCCATCTTCCCGGATGTCGGACCGCAGGCGCGCTATGCGCGCCTCGTCGGGCTCGACGATCACAAATCCCGCCTGACGAAGATCCTGGGCCTTCTGGTCAATCCGGCCGGCATCGAACGGTGGCACGCCACGCACCACCCGAAGAGCACTGGCCTGCTGTCGGCCGTCCTTCGCCGTCCGCCACTCGTCGTTCTGTCCGGCGATGTCGGCTCCGGCAAAACCGAACTGGCCGAAACCGTCGGCGACGCCGTCGCCCGCGCCGAGAAGATCGACCTCACGCTTTTGCCATTGAGCCTGTCCTCTCGTGGCCAGGGCCGGGTCGGAGAAATGACGCAGCTGTTATCAGCTGCGTTTGATCACGCGGTGATGGAAGGCACGAAGCTCAAGAGCAGTTCCGGCAAGGCGCGTGGCGGCATCATCCTGCTGATCGACGAGGCTGATGCTCTCGCCCAGTCTCGCGAGGCTGCCCAGATGCATCACGAGGACCGCGCCGGCGTCAACGCGCTGATCCGTGGCGTGGACCGCATCGCCACTAGCCAGCTGCCTGTTGCCGTCATCATGTGCACCAACCGGCTCGCATCGCTTGATCCGGCGGTCAAACGCCGTGCCGCCGACATTCTCGTATTCGAGCGGCCGAACGACGAACAGCGCCGCTTCCTGCTGCAGGAGAATTTCGGCCCGATCGGCCTGTCGGCCCACGAGATCGAGCAGCTCGTCAAAATCACCGGCCCGGACAAGACACGACCGTACGGCTTTACCTATTCGGATCTGGTGCAACGGCTGCTGCCAGCAATCGTGCTCGACGCCTATCCCGACCGGCCCGTCACCGGAGCACGGGCGATCGCAGTGGCTGCCAGCATCGTTCCAACACAACCATTCAAGGAGCAGGCACAATGAGCGACTGGTCACTGAGCCGGCTTCTGACCGGCCTTCACAACGATATCCAGCAGCGGCTGCAGGAGGCCCGTGAATGCTTCGCGCATCCAACCACGAAGGGCGACGCCAGCGAGCGCGTCTGGGTGGAGCTGCTCGACAAGTACCTGCCCAAGCGATACCAGGCGGCAACCGCGCACGTCGTCGATAGTGACGGCAGCTTCAGCGACCAGATCGATGTTGTCGTCTTTGACCGGCAGTATTCGCCCTTCATCTTCACGAAAGAAGGCCAGCTCATCATCCCGGCCGAGAGCGTCTACGCGGTGTTTGAAGCCAAGCAGACGATGAATGCCGAGCTGGTACGTTATGCCCGCAAGAAGGTCGCGAGCGTGCGCAGGCTCCACCGGACCAGCCTGCCCATCCCGCATGCCGGCGGCACCTATCCGGCCAAGCCGCTGATTCCGATCCTGGGCGGCGTCCTCACCTTCGAGAGCGAATGGTCGCCTCCTTTGGGGAACGCGCTTGACGCAGTTCTTCGCGAAGATCCGGCCGACGACCGGCTGCAGCTCGGCTGCGTCGCCGCGCATGGCACGTTCAGCTTCAACAAAGACACCGGCGGCTACAGCTACGAGCAGGACTGCAAGCCGGCGACCGCCTTCCTGTTCAATCTGATCTCGCGGCTGCAATTCAGCGGCACGGTGCCGATGATCGACGTGCAGGCCTACGGCCGTTGGCTGAAGCAGTAGCCAATGCCTCTGCACGTTTCCGGCGCGTTGCTGTCGCTGCCAGCATGGCAAGCGACAGCACGACGGTCGTGAGCGACAGAGTCGTCATTACGATACCTTTGCGCGTTAATGGGCATGCTCGGCTTCCGACTTGCCGATTTCCGCCTTCAGCAGGAACGTGTTGGTGACGGCAACGACCTCACCGGGCTCCAGTCCCGAGGTGACCTCGGAAAGCTGCCCGTCGTCGTTGGCGGTGGTCAGGGCACGGGCCTGGAATCCCTGTTCCGTCCGGACAAACACGTTCGGCTTGCCTTCGATGGTCTGAACGGCCGTATTCGGGATCACCTGCGCGACAGCGCGCTCCTCGATCGCAATGTCAGCCGTGACAAACGCGCCGGGCCGCCAGGCGCCGGTCGCGTTGTCGATCTCGGCAATCACTTTCGCAGAGCGCGTGTCCTGATTCAGCAGCGGGCTCGTAAAGACGATCTTTCCGGTCGTTGGCTTGCCGCCTGAACCGTTGGAGATTGTCACGCGCTGCCCTTCCCGGACCTGGTCGAGATCCGCTGTCGGCACGGTCAGCTCGACCCAGAGGGCCGAAAGATCCGCGACCGCGTAGAGCTCTTTGGCCTGCCCTTCCCCGCCAACCGGTGTTCCGAGGTCAACAAGCTGTTCGACCACGCGTCCGCCGATGGGTGACCGGACCTGATAGCGTTCAAGGCCCTTGGCCGTATCACCGGCGGTTTTCAGAGCCTCGATCTCTTCATCGCTGATGCCGAGGGCCGAAAGTTTCTGGCGGGCAAGCTCTGAGCGCAGCTCCGCTTCCCGGTTGGTCGTCCGAGCCCGCAACAGGCGCTGCTCGGCCGTGACCTGCTTCTTCCAGAGCGTTTCTTCGCGCTCGAACAAGGTCGACTGCAGTTCCTGGTTGACCCGGGCGCCGAAGAATTCGCTCTTCGCGTCCGCAACCTCGCGGCTGTCGAGGATTGCAATCAGCTCGCCCTTCTCGACTGTTTCACCAAGACGCTTTTTCAGCTCGGCGACGGTGCCGATCACCTTTGCAGCCACCCTGCCGACGCGGTTGCGATCGGGGATGATGACGCCTGGCACTGTGAGACGCTTGCTCAGCGTGCCGGGACCAACCGTCATGACGTCGATCTTGGATGCTGCCAGCTGAGCAGCAGACATCTTGACGGCACCTTCGGGAAGCTTTGCTGCCTCTTCCTCGCCGGTATGGGCACCCTCTTCGTGATTGTGGCCTGATCCCTTGCTGGCCGCACCTTCAGGGCGCTTTCCGGCTTCTTCTTCGCCGGTATGCGCGCCCTCTTCGTGCTTGTGACCTGAGCCTTCAGCGGACCCGGTTTCTGAAGCCGAAGCCGGCGCGGTCGGATTGCCAAACACGGCAGGGTAAGAAGCAAACATCACGGCAACGGCAACGCCGCCGCCCGCGATAGCGGTGAACAGATGGGATCGTTTCATTGGATTACCTACGTCTGCGCCTAGCCGACGCGATGCGGCCTGGGCGGTTCAGGGATCTAGCGGGATGGATAGCGGTGGCTGCGCGCCGACAAGAGCGCGTACAGCCACCAAGGCGCTAAGCCCTTCAGGCGCGGGGAGGCTCTGGCAATGGCGACGGGTCGTGCTTGGCGACGTCGCTCGTATCGATGAGCCCGTAGGTAATCGGGTCACCATCCGGCACGCTCACGCTGTCCTGAACACGTACCGATGCGGATGCCGGGCTGTGACAAACCGCACAATGCGCATGGTGCTTGCCGGATGATTCATCCGGGTTGTTCTGAGTGCCGGCGTCATGCCCGGCCGAAGAACCATCGGCCAGGACAAGGCTCTCTGCCATTGTGGTGAAGTCGGTCGTTGCAGCATGCGATGCCGCAACCGGACCGCTGATGGCAAGAATGATGACGGCCATAAAGACGCGCAGCCAGCGAGCCGGCGCATGCACGATGCCCCTGACTGCAGAATGGCCATACGGTGTGAAACGCTTGCTCATCACGACGTGAAAATGTTGCCTGATCGTCCGATGGTCAACGCGGCAAATGCGCTGATACGACGTCGTTAATGCGCGCCATCCTGTCAATCCGTTCATCGTCCATCTCCCTCATGGCAGGTGGAAAGCATGCGGAATCCATCCGTAACTCTGCGCGAGCTCGATCATATCAAAGGCCGGTATGGCGATCAGGAAGTAGCAGGACTCGACGAACGTGCGTTGGACCACGCGCATGTAGATAGTTAAATGCGGCACAGCTTTGTAAGCCGAGAAATTAGGGAAGAACCGCGGAACGCGCTGCCGGTAGCTTTCGTAGGCTTCGCCGAAATGTTCGGACAGGTAGGCTTCTTCCTTGCGCACCACGACTGCGAAGACCAGGAAGGTGACAAAAGCGCTGAGAGCCGTCACGACCAGTGAGCTGGTCTGCGCGCCCATACCTGCCGCACCGATGATGGTGAACACATAGAGCGGGTTTCTCACGACAGAATACGGACCCGTATCAACGATCGCTGCTTTCTTCAGGCCGCCGATGTGCAGAGCACACCAGGTCCGGCCAAAGATCGCGATGAAGATCAGGAAAATGCCGACATGCTCGATCTGGGCGTAGAACAGCGGCGCGCTGTGCAGCCAGACTGCGCAGACGAATGGAAGAAAGAAGGCTGCGCTTAGCATCAACAGCGCGATGAGAATGCGTCGGTTGAGCTGCACGCGCCGCAGGCGGGTCGATGGCTGCGTGTATGAGAGGGTCATTTACGTTGCGACTGTCCAGAGTGATCGGATTGGCCGGCCCTTAAGGGGCCGGCCATTCTTGCTTCAGATAGATGAAAAGGAGGCTCCCGGCTGGGGGAGCAAACAAGGGAGCCTCCTCCCCTCGCCGATCACTTTTTGTGATCGTGCTTTCCATCCTTGTGGTCCTCACCGGCATGCGACGATGCCTCGAACGTTGCGCCGTCGATCTTGGCGCATTCGTCCTTGGTGAGCTCCTTGTGGCCGGCCTTCTCGCAAGCGGCGTCGCCCTTGCAGACATTGGCGCCCTTGCAATGGCCGTGCTCTTCACCCGCGAAGGCAGGAACAGCGAGCGCACCGATGAAAGCGATGGCAGTGATACGGATAGCGGTCTTCATGATTAGTCTCCTTGCTGAGGTTGTCGTGTTGGTAGGCGTGATTGGTTAGTGACGGCCGCCGCCATGTTTGCGGCCACCATGACCACGGTTCGACCGGCCGTGATCGCGTCCCTGGCGACCGCCGCAGATCAGTCTTCCGTGAGAGAAGCGGCAGCCCCGTCGAGCCCCGTGATGTTTGCCCTGGGCCTTGTGAACGATGCTCGTTTCAGCTGCGATCGAGCGGCTGGGAGCGCCTGCGTATGCAAGCGCGCTTGTTGCAGACAACGCCACGCACGCCGCGAGCAGCGACGGGATGAGAATGGTTTTCATAGAAGTTCCTCGCTTGGTTTTAGGACGCATGCGATTGCTGCCCGGCCCTGATGGGTCACCGGTCAATCAGCTGATTGCATGCAAGGATGGGCATGCCGAAGCCGTGCGATAGCGCGCCAGTTTCGGCCGACATTATTCTTGGGGGGTCTGGATCTAAATCCGGAGAACAGTGATGCGGTGTGCAGACATCCGCGGGTCTGTTCGCAGCCGCTCGGTTCGTGCGACTGGCAACGGAGATTGAGCGAAATCACTCGGCTCAACGACCGGGAAAGAGGCTGCGGTAATAGCCGGCAGCTTCAGAAACTCCAGCTCCGCGACAAAGGATGGCGCGAGCTTTGTGAGTGATGTGTCAACGCAGGTTTGCGGCTCTGCCAGGGCGATGGTGCCGCATTTGGCAAAGGCAGTCGTTTCAACGGCATGTTCCTGATGATGGCTGCCGTGATTGCCGCCATGCGCTACGCCATTGATAACGAATTCAATGGCCTGATGCTCACCCGCAGACGACACGCAGTGCTTGACCGGCATGCCTGATAGCACCATCGCGGGCGCGATGGCGATCAGGAGCAGGGTCAATGCAAGCTTGCGAAGGACGCTCATCGGATCGGTAGGAAGCCGTTGTTATTGTTATGCGTGAGCAACAACATGTCCAGAATGGCGGCGCATCATGTCGATTGTTTGACATCGATGTTCGCAAACGACGTGCCTGCTGCCTGCAGATTGCGAATCGGAATACGAGATGGAGTGGCATAAGCACAAGCGGAAATCATGTCCAAGCTCGACGGGCGACTGAACAAAGCAATCATCGCCCTGACCGCCGCTTTCGGTGCTCTTGTCGTCGTTGCAACGCTCTATACACAGCTGCACCCGTTGCGTCGCGATCCGGCACCGCTCGATCGTCTCAGCAATCCGCGGCTGTACGAGCCGAATTGCCGAGCACCTGAAGACCGCGAAGAGGCCGATCTATGCGCGCAGCGCGACATGGCCTTGTCAGCGCGGGACGTTTACACGCTTTCCTGGTGGCAGCTCCTGTTGAGCGGCGCCAGTCTGCTGTTCCTGGGCATGACGATCGTCCAGACGCGTCGGGCAGTAAGAGTCGCCACTGACGCGAATGTCATCAACCGCGATATCGGCGAACGGCAGACCCGCGCCTATGTCAGCGTCACTGAATGCATTCTGGTCCTTCAGGGAAAATACGATCACGACGAGTTCACCAAGCGGATCGCCAGCCGGAAAGACTTCGAGGAGGTCGGATCTCCGACCAGGATCGGAGCCGATGTTTCCTGCAAGATTAAATACCGGAATTCAGGGCAGACACCCGCCACGCATATCCGGACCAGGCTGATGCTGTCCCTGTGCTGTTTTGATGCTGAACCCCAATGGTTCAAGCGTCATCGCCGGACGCCGAGCCTCGCCGCACAGCAGGATGCAGAGATCTCCATCGACGATTGCACCGCGTATGAATCCTGGCTCGCCAAACCGGCCCGATGGTACGAGATCAGTGGCGCTATCGAGTATCGTGACGCGTTCGGTATCGAGAGGGAATCGCACTTCCATTTCCGAAGCGACGAGCAAGAAACTCACGGAAAATTTCAGCCTGATATTTCACCTGAGGGCAATGACAGCACCTAGTCCGTTGCACCTCTAGCGCAAGCGACGGCCGTCTTCGATCATGTCGCTGTCGTTGATAGTCACGCCGTCTGTGACGAGCGCTTTCATCACCACATGCCTGAGACTGGTCTGCTCCTTCGCAGCGCGGATTTTCAGCTCCGTCCAGACATATACCGGCAGTTCAAGATTGAGGCTCTTCATCTCGCTGCGCGGCGTTGCATCGGTGACGGCAACCGGCATTTGCTCAGGCGACGGCGGACGTGACCGCTCGTCTTTGCGGTTCGCAACCGGTTTGACGAGAGCACTGACGCCCTTTTCTGCCGCAAGGCGTTCCAGCTTGTCGTCATCAATATCCGGCGTAATGGGCGCGAATGGTGCGCGGTCTGTTTTCATGAGTTAGCCTGCCTTTCTGATATCTGCTTTGCTGGCATCGACGATGCTGCGGATTTCGGCGAGAAGATTGGTGATCTCCTGCCCTGCCCCCTTCCCGGCTTCACTGACCGTAGGCGGGCGACCATTCAAAAACATTTCGCGGTAAGCCGAACGCTCGACGAGCGCGGTACGAAACAGCGGCAGACCGTGACGTGCCAGTTCCTGATAGGCAAAATCTGTCACGCGTGTGCGCAGCGGATAGATCTTCGTCAGCAACAGACGGTAAGGGATCGCTCGATTGGTCGTCTCTCCGACATCGCGAATGTCGCTGACCACAACAAGCGCTTCGCGCAAGTCCGGCTCAGACGCCTGCGCCGGAATCACGACCAGGTCGGAGCGGGCAAGCGCCTTGAACAGCGTCACCTCCCTGCTCCCCGGCAAATCGATGCAGATATGGTCATAATCTCCTGAGCTCTCCGCATCGCGGAAAAAGCCGCCAAATTTCTGCGGGTCGATGGCGGCAACGGTCAGGCCGTCAATTGGCGCCTTCTTGGCCCAGCGGTCGAGGGTACGGTTCTGATCGAGATCGATCAGCAGGACGCGGGCGCCTTCCATGGCAAGCGCCGATGCAATGCAGGCGCAGGTCGTGGACTTGCCCACGCCTCCCTTGGAGGACGCAAACGTGATGATCATGAAACCTCTTGATGCGCAAATGCGCAAATATGGATTTGGGTAAAAATGTATTCGTACAAATCAAGGCTAGCGTATTCGTTCAATCCACCAAGCGATTTGTTGAGCAGCAATGCAGTCACGCAGATGCGGCTTTGAGCGTCGGTGCAATTGCGTCGTTGCCGTTTTGCGGATTTGCGCAGTTCATCACTACGTCAGTCCTGCAAACATGCATTTGGGCAAGTGCATCACTGAGGAATGGCGCAGTCGTGTCGTCATGGTTTTCGGAGCCGCCGTCGCTTCAGGGCCGTAAGAGGCGCCGTCGCCCGAGCGGTCAAGGCCGGCTCGACAGAGCCGCTTGCTTGGCCTTGATCCGCGACAGGCGAGGGCGGCTAGGCCCGCATTGAAGCGATGGCTTTGCGAGAACCGGTCAGCGTCATGGTTTTTGGTGGGCCGGAAGAGACCCCGATACGAGTGTGCTTGACACCAAGCTGGGAAATGGAACAAAACAGGAACATAAAGCGGGGATGTTCATGCAGCAGTTTGATATCAGAGCGTGCGAGGCACGCATCAGCATCAGTGTGCCCGTATTCGTCTGCTACGTGCCGGCAGGCTTTCCGTCGCCGGCCGACGACTACCTCGATCATCCGCTCGATTTCAACGAACTACTCATCGCTCATCCAGCAGCCACCTTCGCGGTGCGGGTCGCAGGTGACAGCATGACAGGCGCAGGCATTTACGCAGGCGACATCGCCGTGGTCGATCGCGCGGTCACAGCAATTGACGGTTCGATTGTGCTCGTCATTCTGGATGGCGAATTCACGATCAAACGTTATCGCTGTCGCGCCAGGGGCAGGGGGGTCTGGCTTGAGGCGGCAAACCCTGCCTATCCGCCGATGCCGATTACCGAAGATCGAGCGTTCGAGGTCTGGGGAGTGGTGCGTTATGCCATTCGAAGATTGTAGCGGATGGAAAATCTCATCGCGCTTGTCGACTGCAACAATTTCTACGCTTCCTGCGAGCGGCTTTTCCAGCCGCGCTTGCGCGATCGGCCGGTTGTCGTCCTGTCCAACAACGATGGTTGCGTGATTGCCCGTTCGAACGAGGCCAAGGCACTAGGCATCGGCATGGGCGATCCCTGGCATCTGAACAAGGACAAGTTTGACCGGCACGGCGTTGTCGTGCGGTCTTCCAACTACACGCTTTACGGCGACATCAGCGCCCGTGTCGTTACCGTCCTCCGGGGCTTCACACCCGAGCTCGAAGTTTATTCGATCGACGAGGCATTCCTCTCGTTCGAAGGCTTCGCAGACCCGATGGCGCATGCGCGCAAGCTTCGCGGCACCGTCCTGCAGTGGACCGGCATTCCGGTTTCCGTCGGTATTGCACCAACAAAAACCCTGGCCAAGGTCGCGAATAGGCTTGCCAAGAAAGGAGAGGGGCGTGACGGCGTCTTCATGCTGACGCATCAGCACGAGCAGATAGCCGCTCTTGAGAAACTTGATCTTACGGATCTCTGGGGCGTAGCGGGGCGTCTGGCAAAGCGCCTTGCGGAACTCGGCATCCACACGCCCCTGCAGCTGCGCGATGCTGACCCCGGCATTCTGCGTCAGCGCCTTGGCGTGGTGGTACAGAGGCTGGCCCTGGAGCTGCGCGGCACGCCCTGTCACGAGATGGCGTTGAGCGTCCCGGACAACAAGACCATCCTTGCGTCGAGATCCTTCGGCCGCGCGGTGACGGAGCGCTCAGAATTCGAGGAATCGGTTGCATCGCATATCGCGCGCGCTGCTGAAAAGCTGCGTCGACAAAAGCTGACGGCTGGCGCCGTGATGGTGTTTGCCCAGACCAATCAGTTTCGCACGCAGGATCGCCAGTATTCCGCGTCACGCACCATCGCATTGCCGGTGGCGAGCGCAGACACGCTTGTCCTGACCAACGCGGCCTTGCGCGCCGCCGGCTGCATCTGGCGCGAGGGTTTCCGCTACAAGAAGGCAGGAATAACGCTGCTCGAACTGGGTTCAGCGTCGAAAGTGCAGGGGGATCTGTGGACGCCGGCCGACACGCCGCGTCAGCGTGCGCTCATGCAGGCCATGGACCGGATCAACGCCGAACACGGCCGCGACACGATGCGCCTGGCCGTAAGCGGCGTCAAAAGGGGATGGACGTTGCGCTCGGAACAACGATCGCAGCGTTATACGACAAGCTGGAATGAACTACTGTCGGTCGATTAGTGGCGAAGCGAAGCCATATGCGGAGAGCTACAAACGCTGAACTAAGCAGCGATGCAGCGCGGCATCTCGCGAAGCGTCTTGCCGGGGTTACGTCGCTCGTATTTCACGAGCGCGTCATGCAGATCTGCATCGAGCCAGTCGAGATGTTTGCGATTGAGGCCAGAGAAATAGTAATCGGCGTAGACACGTCTGATGAATGCAACGGGGCTCTCGTTCCGATCCAATCGCAGCGCGAAAACTTCGGGTGGGATGAGCATCGGCTGGCCAGGATTAGCGTCCATCAAACTCTGCTGCGGACGCGCAGCGAAAAACGAGCCAAAATTCGCGACGGTATCCACTAGAACGCGGCGATCATGACTGTTCAGCTTGTAGTGGTCGGCTGCCGAATAAAACTCTTTAAGCAAGTGAGCTTTGACGACTAAGAGCTTTTCGCTCAGTGGTTCATTTTGGAGCGTGTTGCTCATGCGGGAATCCGGTTCGGAGATTTTCTGGAGTAGGCACGGGCTGGCAGCTCGACCAGGCGCCGATCGGGGTGCTTGCGCTCAACTCTGCGCAACGCGTCCCAGAGATCTTCGTCCAGCCGTTGCAGGTCGCCGCGGTTGAGACCGGAAAAGTAATAGTCGGCATAGACACGACGCGTAAACGCGATCGGGGATTCCTCGCGGTTGGGACGCTCGCGGTATTTCTCGGGCGCCTTAACGAGGCATTTGACCTTGATCGACCGGATGCCACGACGGCGACGGATCGGATAATAGGTTCTGTCGTTCGAGAATACGCTTGTCAGAATGCGACGCTCTTCCTCGGTCAATTCAAAAGCGTCGGCCGCAAAATAGAAGCTGGCGCGTACAAGCTGGGCTGCGCATTCGACGTTTGCGCGACGTTGATCAAAAATAGGCATGCCCGGCTTATAAACGAAATAATCCGTACAATGCAAATTTCGTCAAAAGTGAGAGTTTGGGCGGAGTCTCACCTGAGCCGCCGAAATCTGCGCCGCAGGGAAGGCGCACCCCCTGTGCATAAGTGAGAAATTGGGCAGCCAACGAGAGGCTTCAGAAAATAACCGCTCCTGGAACGCGTCAGCAATCGGGGGTAGGCGAGGTGGCCTGGATGGTCGCTCAGGCACACTGTCGAGCTCCTGAAGGGCAAAGCGACCTATCCACGAGGAAGGCGGCCCCGCCCCTGACGGTTGGTTCACACAAGCTCCCACCCGCCAAGCCCTTGGACCTCACCGTTAGCTCCAACGACAATCTTGGCTCCTATGGTGAGCGTACCAACTCTTCGAAGAGTCATCCGCACAGCGGATTACGTTATGAGGTGCGGCGGAGTGAGCGCGTCTAGCGCGAACGCAGGGTGAGGGGCCTAATGCTTATGGCCGCCATGCGGCCATGCCATCATGGCGAGCGACCAGCGAGCCCTTGCGCCAAGACTATTCGGGGCGGCTGACCACTTCTTTATATTCATAGATTCAAGATTCAGATTCAGGGGCGATATTTGCATTTCAGAACCGAGGCTTACGACGCGAAAAGTGAGGTTATGGGCGGGATAGGTGAGATATTGGGCGGAGTCGGGGGAGGAAATGGGCGGCGTAGGTGAGGATGTGGGCGTGCTGCGGTGAGGATATGGGCGTCGCAAAGGGTCCAAACAGTCCGGAAAATTCAAAGGTGAGAGATTGGGCGCCTGTCTCAAGACTCTTCATCGAAGCGGATGAGGTCGACCGACCCGTGGCGGCGCGCTTCGCGGCCGACCCGGCTGCGCTCTCTTT
>JAKAXS010000467.1 GCA_021816505.1 Pseudomonadota bacterium | reverse complement strand
CGTTGCGCAAGGTCTACGACCAGATGCCGGAGCCGCGCTACGTGATCTCGATGGGATCGTGCGCCAACGGCGGCGGCTATTACCACTATTCGTACGCCGTGGTTCGCGGATGCGATCGCATCGTGCCGGTCGATATCTACGTACCGGGCTGCCCGCCGACGGCGGAGGCCCTTTTGTACGGCATCCTTCTGCTGCAACGAAAAATCCGCCGCACGGGTACCATCGAACGCTAGGGCACTTCGCAACACCGACGTTCACTCACCTTGCCGGGAACGCACATGACGACGTCCCTTACCGATCTCGCAGCCCATCTCTCGCAGAAGCTCGGCTCTGCCGTCGTGACGACGACTGAGACGCTGGGCGAACTGACGCTGGGGATCGAGCGCAACCAGATCCTGCCGGTTCTGACCTTCCTGCGCGACGATCCGCGCTGCCGCTTCGAGATCCTGATCGACATCTGCGGCGTGGACTGGCCGGCCCGCGCGCAACGTTTCGACGTCGTCTACCACTTGCTGTCGCCGTGGCTGAACCATCGTATCCGGCTCAAGGTCCACACGGACGAGACACAGCCGGTTCCCAGCGCGGTCGACGTGTTCCCGTGCGCCAACTGGTACGAGCGCGAAGCCTACGACATGTACGGCATCGTCTTCTCCGGACATCCGGACCTGCGTCGACTGCTGACGGACTACGGCTTCCAGGGCTACCCTCTGCGCAAGGACTTCCCGCTGACGGGCTATGTCGAGGTCCGCTACGACGATGCGCAGAAGCGCGTCGTGTACGAGCCGGTGAAGCTGACGCAGGAGTTCCGCAACTTCGACTTCGAAAGCCCGTGGGAGCGCGCGGAGTACTTCCTGCCCGGCGACGAGAAGGCCACGCGGCAGTGATGAGATCGATCCCAAGCGCTCTGTTCTTAGCATTGTCGTCTACAATGACGGCCGCACAAGGCTTCGATGTAGAAGGAGCCGCCGAAGATCTAGCCCTCTATACTGGAGCGGGGCAGTACTCCGGGCTCGAGAACCACCCAGAACTGGACAAGATTGCGACTTTCTACATGAAACTGGATGAGACAGCATTCATGCAAGGTCTCCAGCGCGGAGCCCTTATTATGAAGGGTTTGCAGACTCAGAAGAAGGAAGACGTTTGTAACGCTGCAAAGGCTTCTCGGCCGAAAATAGAAACTCATATGACGGAGCAGGCGCGCTTTCTTGCCAAGCGTGGGGTTCCTTGAGGTGAAGGATACCCTCAAACCCGGCGCGACCGCGCGCTTCGCCTACACGGTGCCGGCGAACAAGACCGTGCCGCATCTCTACGAAGCCGATGATTTCCAGGTCATGCCGCAGGTCTTCGCGACGGGCTTCATGGTGGGACTGCTGGAATGGTCGTGCATGAAAGTCTTGGAGGGCCACCTCGACGAGGGCGAAGGCAGCCTGGGCGTCCACGTCGACTTCAGTCACCTCGCGGCAACCGTGCCGGGACAGACGATCACGGTCGACGCCGAATGCACGGAGGTGAACGGCCGGCGAGTCGCCTTCAAGGTGCGCGCGCACGACGGCTTGGATCTGATCAGCGAAGGCCGGCATGAGCGCATGATCGTGCCTTGGAACCGCTTCATCGGCCGCGTCAATGAAAAGGCGAAGCGCGCGCAGGTTCCCATCATCCCGAACATCGGCGCGGGGGCACCATGACTGGGATCACGGGGCAGTGCCTCTGTGGGGCCGTGCGATACCGGGCGGATGTCGCCAGCCTGGATGCGCACGCCTGCCATTGCGGGAAATGCCGCCGCTGGACGGGCGGCCCGGCACTCTGCCTGGAACATGACGGCGCCATCAGCTTCGAGGGTAGCGAGCACATCAAGGTGTACCCCTCCTCGGAATGGGCGGAGCGCGCGTTCTGCGCCGTGTGCGGAAGCGCCCTCTACTGGCGTCTTCAAGGTACGTCCTACTATTCGCTTTCCGCCGGGACGATCGATGACCAGTCCCACTTGAGATTCGCGCGGCAGATTTTCATCGACGATAAGCCATCGTACTACGATTTCGCGAACGCGACCGAGATGCTAACCGGCGAGCAGGTGGTCGCCGCGTTCAATGCCGACAATCCGACCGAGTGATCCATGGCCGAGACAGAAATTCGTCAGTTCAACATCAACTTCGGTCCGCAGCATCCGGCCGCGCACGGCGTGCTGCGGCTGGTGCTGGAACTCGACGGCGAGGTGGTCGAACGCGTCGATCCGCATATCGGGCTGCTGCATCGTGGCACCGAGAAGCTGATCGAGCAGAAAACCTACCTGCAGGCCATCGGCTATTTCGACCGGCTTGATTACGTTGCGCCGATGAACCAGGAGCATGCGTTCTGCCTTGCGGCCGAGCGCCTGCTGGACATCAAGGTGCCCAAGCGCGCGCAGCTGATCCGCGTGCTCTATTCGGAGATCGGCCGCCACCTTTCGCATCTGTTGAACGTCACCACGCAGGCCATGGACGTCGGTGCGCTGACGCCGCCGCTGTGGGGCTTCGAGGAACGCGAAAAGCTGATGGTGTTCTACGAGCGCGCCTCGGGCTCGCGCATGCACGCGAAGTATTTTCGCATCGGCGGCGTGCACCAGGATCTGCCGCCGGAACTCATCGACGATATCTACAACTGGTGCGACCCGTTCCTGAAGGTTCTGGACGATCTGGACCGCCTGTTGACCGGCAACCGCATCTTCAAGCAGCGCAACGTCGACATCGGCGTCGTCAGCCTGGAGGATTGCTTCCGCTGGGGCTTCTCCGGCGTAATGGTGCGTGGCTCCGGCGCGGCCTGGGATCTGCGCAAGTCGCAACCTTATGAGTGCTACTCGGAACTCGATTTCGACATCCCGATCGGCAAGAACGGCGACTGCTACGATCGCTACCTCATTCGCATGCAGGAAATGCGCGAGAGCGTGAAGATCGTGAAGCAGTGCTGCGACAAGCTCCGCTCGGCCGAAGGCCAAGGCCCGATCAACGCACCGGACAAGAAGGTGGTGCCGCCCAAGCGCGGGGAGATGAAGCGCTCGATGGAAGCGCTGATCCATCACTTCAAGCTTTACACCGAAGGTTTCCACGTGCCCGCCGGCGACACCTATGCGTGCGTGGAAGCGCCGAAGGGCGAGTTCGGGGTCTATCTGGTGGCCGACGGCTCCAACAAACCCTACCGCTGCAAGATCCGCGCACCGGGCTTCCCGCACCTCCAGGCGATGGATTTCATGAAGATCG
>JAKAXS010000466.1 GCA_021816505.1 Pseudomonadota bacterium | reverse complement strand
GCCTAAACTGCTGAGCTTTCGGACGACGACGAGAAGGCAAAACCATCCTGACGCGCCGAACTGATGAAAGCGCACACCTGGAACGGGCTGGCGCGCCGACGACAAAACGCGCCAGCCCCCGCCAGATTAAAGTGCGCGCATCTCTGGCGGTAGCTCGTCTATTGGCATGTAATCCGCGAAGTCGTCGGCAGAGACGTCCGCGTCTCCTAGGTCCATCAAATTGGCTAAGCGCTGAGCCATGGCGTCGGCCGTTCGCTCACGGGCATCCAAACCTTGCAGGCGATGGGGCGCGTTGGCACTGATGTACGGGATATCGAGAGCCTGAAGGTCGGTGCAGAGGTCGAACGCCTCATTGTGGAGGCCGTGGTCCACCACCGCGCCGTCGAAGCGTTTTCGTCCAACGAGCTCGAATGCCATGGTGACGGTGTTAGTGACTGTGACCTTTGCTCCAAGCCGGACAAGGGCATCTCGCAGCTCAACGTCCGAAAGCAGTGAACCTTTGATTATCAGTATTTTCTTGCCGGACAGTCTGTTTTCCATGTGGGTACCCGCGAATCTTTGCAGGGGCGGGGCTCCAAGCCCGCAATCCCAAAGCGACGACGGCCAGGGCCATCACCGTCGACCATGCGCACACGTCATACGGCCCAGTTTGGACTTAGGAATGGTTCTGCGGACGACAAGAGCAGCGCCACGAGAAATTGTGACCTCGCCTCTTACCCAGACGAGCGTCAAAGCTCGCAGCCAACGCGTATCGATGTGGGCCTTACCGAGGGCGTTTGCTGTCTAGGGGCCCATGAAGCGTCTCAAGCACTAACCCTAAGCCGAGTACGCGGACATCCGCATATCACTATTTGCTAGTATGCGATCTGCTGAAATGGTCCGGCGGAACCGGAGAAGAAGTAGATGAGTTGGACCGATCGCTTCCGGAGACCGGCGTCCACCCTGCCGGATCGCGCAGGGAGGGCGCAGCGGAAGCAGCTGGTTGATTCCTCTCAAGCGATGCCAGCAAAGGCACAGCAGCTTCCTCCCGGTTAGCCGCTGTGCTCCCGATTGCCGCTTGAATGTTGGGAGATACAAGCTCGAAAAAAAATTCTCTCGGCCTTTCTAAAACCTCTTGAATGGCGCCGGTTCAAAACTAATTCGATCATCGGCTCCGGCCAAATCTGTGGTTGTCGCTTCGTAAAGGAGGATAGTCATGGCGACCCTCGATTTCACTCCCATGTTCCGGTCGACCATCGGATTTGATGGTTTACCCAGTCTGCTTTCGGCCGCGCTTGAGCGCGATGATGGCGGATACCCACCCTACAACATCGAAAAGCTAGGCGAAGATCGTTATCGCATCGTAATGGCGGTTGCGGGCTTTGGCTCGGACGACATTGAGCTCATCCAGAAGAGCAATCGTCTAACTGTGAAAGGTCGCGTGAAGGAGACAGGCGACAAGTCCTTCCTCTACCGCGGCATAGCCGGGCGGGCGTTTTCCCGCGACTTCGATCTGGCGGATCATGTCGAGGTCGTAGAGGCTTCAATTGATCAGGGTCTTCTGGCCATCATGCTCAAGCGTGAACTGCCGGAAGCTCTCAAACCTCGCGTGATCAAGATCGGCGGAGGTGAAACGAAGGCGATCACGGACGAGTCCAGCAACGACAATCGCGCAGCTTAGGTCAGCTTGAGAAATGCCGGGCGGGCGCTACGCCCGGCATAATGGAGGAGTGCATGCTATCAGCTTTGCGAGTAGCTGAAGGTGCGCCACGTCCCCTCGCACAAGCGCAGCGGCTGAACGATCATCCTCAGCCGCCAGCTGCTTGGAATACGTCCAGTGGCCTGTCCGGTCGCCCAACGTGCCGGATCTATGCGCTGGACAGAACGTGGATCCTTCAGCTCGACAAGAACAGTGCCTGGATTCCTAATGCCATTGGACCAGGCACGTATCGGACCTTCAAAACGCTGGGCGCCGCAATTCGCTTCGCGGATCGCTATGGCCTGGACTATCGCATCCTGCCTGGCCGACCGTTCCTTATCAGAAAGGCGCGCAAGAGGAATGGCCGGCGCCCATTGAGATATCAAGGAGACGTGAAATGAACCTCAAATCCCTTGTGCCATGGAAAAGCAACAAGTCAACTCTCAGCACTGTCCGGCCGGAACTAGTCGACCCATTTGTCGTCTTCCGACGCGAAATGGATCGCATGTTCGATAGCTTCCTTTACGGGAGCGGCTCGCTTTTCTCGGCGACGCCGGCGATGGACGTTTCAGAAACCGATGCAGAGATCGTCGTGACCGCCGAACTGCCGGGTCTCAGCGATGAAGACGTTCAAGTCCAACTCGACGGTGACATTCTCACGGTTTCTGGTGAGAAAAAGTCGCAGAACGAAACCAGCGATGATGACCGTCACTACGTCGAACGCCGCTTCGGCTCGTTCTCACGCTCAGTTCAGCTCCCGTTCGTGCCTGAAGAGGGCATTGAGGCGACTTGTGACAAGGGCGTCTTGACCGTGCGTATTGCCAAGCCCGCTGAGGCGCACAAGCAAGTGCGTAGGATCGAGGTGCGCGCTGCGTAATGGAGGCTCGTATGCGTGAGTACTTGCACCGGTACATGATGATGGGCGGTCTCACCATGAGCCTTCTCATCGTCGCAGCGATAACGCTGAGTTAAATCAGAGGCGCGGACATCCATCCGCGCCTCCAAACTGAATCTGATGAGACCATGGAGCACCAATCGCCATCGCCGACGCCGTCTCCTCGTGACGGCCTTCCCCCTCAAAATCTAGCTCCCGCATCACTCGAGTCCCAAGCCGCGCTGGAGTTACGCTCGCCGCCGATAGGGACGGTCGAGCCGGATTGCTCCATATATCGGCAGGGCGAAGCGTGGCTTGCAGAGATAGCAACCCGCAGACCTAATCAGACCGCAGCGCGCAAATCTTACCGAACTTTTGCATCGCTTGACTCGGCATTGAGCTTTGCCGATCAACATCAACTGACTTATCGCATACACGCGCGACCGCTGTGGATTTGCACATGGCGTCACCTCGGAAGCGATCGGAGTACCGCGGGTTTTCACAGTGCTTAACACGGCTGCTTCACGAACGTTCTTTAGGGCCACTACCCTTGCGATCCTCTTGGTGTTGGCATCGCCTGCGCCGGCAGATGCGCCCGAATCGCCGGTTCAGCAACCGCGGCCTCCGACGGCCGTCGTCCCAGCACCCGGCGCGCCAGAGAGCACAGCTGGCGCGACAGACGC
>JAKAXS010000465.1 GCA_021816505.1 Pseudomonadota bacterium | reverse complement strand
CGTCATCCCAGAAGATGCCGCCCTGCACCGGATCCCATCCGAACTCCTCGTAGCGGAACACGGCCTCAGCCTGCCGCAGGTATTCGGTGTCGTGCGTGAGCTCGTAGGCCCTCACCAGGTCGAGCCCGGCCCAGGCGTTGTCGTCGAAGAACTTGACCTCCTCTGGCCCCGGGCTCAGCGTCGGGGCGTAGGCGGGGGGCGAGGACTCCGCGTCCCAGTAGTTCGCGAGGTTCCGGGCCAGCCGGCGCACGACCGGCAGGACGTAGAAGGCGGCCGGCCGCGGAGCGAAGCGGGTGTAATCGTCGAAGAGCGCCGGCGCGTAGAGCCCCGAGCCGGCGGTCACCTCGCGCGCGATCGGCGCGACCAGCTCGGCGGCGCCATCCGGCAGCAGGAGCGACTCCTGCGCCATCCCGTCGTCCAGCGCGTGCCAGAACGCGCCGCCGCCCGTTGCTTCGTTGATCGGCTTCAGCTTGGCATCGGTCGCGGTCACTTCGCTCATTTCGCGCGGATCTTCGGTGCCGGCATGCGCGACGGCTGTCAGCTGCCCCGAAGTGGCATTCGTCTCGGCCTTGTAGAGTCCGGGCAGCTTCACATCGATCGTGGTTTTCCAAAGCCCCGGCCCGCCGGGTTCCAAGGTCACTTCGTTCGTTTCGCCGGCCGGCCCGGAGATCTTGACCGGATCGACGTTGGCTTCCATCGAGCGTCGCTCCAGCGACAGCTTCATGCCGTGCGCCGATGCGATCAGCCGCTCTTCCTCCAGATCCGGCTCCTTCATCAGCCAGTGCGATAGCCGTCGCAGCAGGTCGGTGTGCGGCCCGCCGCCTTCGTAGCCGCGCGCCCATAGCCACGCCTGATCCGACGTGAGCAGCGCGACGCGGCCTTTGCCCTTGCGGTCGAGCACCAGCAGCGGCCGGTCCTCGGCACCCTTCATGACTGTGCGCCCATGCTCGGGCCGCACTTCCACCTGGCGGAACCAGCGGCCCCACGAAGGTTGCGCGTTGATGTTGGCGCCCATGCCCGGCAGACCGCGCGTCACGGGATGCTTCGCACCCTCGTCGGTCAGCTTCGCCTTGAACGGCTCCTCGATCACGCGGCCCGTGGGCCCCGCGGGCAGCACCGGCGAAAGCGGCGTGCGGTAAAGGCTCGTCAGCCCCGCGTAGTCGTCGCCCGCGGCGACCAGCAGCGCGCCGCCGTGGCTCTCCACGTAGCGCGCGATGTTGTCATAGTAGATCAGCTGCAGAATGCCGCGATGCTCGTAGCGGTCGAAGATGATCAGATCGAAATCGCGGATCTTCTCCGAGAACAGCTCGCGCGTGGGAAACGCGATCAGCGACAGCTGGTTGATCGGCGTGCCGTCCTGCTTCTCCGGCGGGCGCAGAATGGTGAAGTGCACCAGATCCACCGCCGCGTCGGACTTCAGCAGGTTGCGCCACGTGCGTTCGCCTGCATGCGGTTCGCCTGAAACGAGCAGCACGCGCAAATTCTCGCGCACGCCTTCCGCCGTGATCACTGCGCGATTGTTTGCCGGCGTCAGCTCGCCGGTCGCCGGCTCCAACTCCACCTCGACGATGTTCGTCCCCGCATGCGGGAAGTTCATCTCGATGTTGACGGCCTCGTTGATGGCCACGCGCCGCATCTCGTCCGGCCGTCCGTCCCGCCGAATGCGCAGCGAAACGGAATCCGTCATGCGGTTCTTTCCCGTCTCGCGTACGGCGACTTCGACTTCGCGCGTCTGGCCCACGATGCCGTAGCGCGGCGCCTTCACGACCTCGATTCGCCGGTCGAACTCGTCCGGCTTGCCTGTCAGCAGCGTATGCACCGGCGCATCGAAGCCGAGCGCCGCGGCGGACTTCGGAACGTCATGCACCTGGCCGTCCGTGGCAAAGATCACGCCGGCCAGCCGGTCCGTCGGCGTGTCGGTCAGCGCGGCATTGAGATCGGCGAACAGCTGCGTTCCGCTGCTGCTGGCGTTCGGCCGCGCCCCGTCCACCCACTTCACCTGCAGGTTGGGGACGGCGCCGAGCTTCTTCTCCAGGTCCGCGCGAATGGCCTGCATCTGCTCGGGCCGCTTCTCGAGCGCCTGGCTCGTGCTCTCGTCCAGAACGACGATGGCGATATTGGCGAGCGTTTCACGCTCTTCCTGGCGCAACGTCGGATTGGCGAGCGCACCGATCAGCGCGGCCAGTGCCGCCGCCCGCAAGGCAGCGCCACGCGCGCGCCGCCAAAGCAACAGGCCGATGAGCACCAGCGCAATCGCGGCCGCGACCCAGAAGAAGGGGCTCGGAAGCAGCGGCGCGAAGTCGACCGACCAGTTCATTCCTGTCCTTTCAAGACACTCACCTTGCCCGCCCGGCTATTGACCGAGCCGTTCCAGCAGCGCGGGAACGTGCACCTGATCGGCCTTGTAGTTGCCGGTCAGCGCATGCATCACGATGTTGACGCCGGTGCGCAGCGCCATCTCGCGCTGGCTCTCGCCGCCGGGTACCACGGGATAGATCGGCCGGCCCCGCTCATCCAGCGCCCAGGCGGAGGCAAAATCGTTCGACGTGATCATGATCGACGTCACGCCGTCGGCGCGCCTGGCCTTGCGGCTGTCGTCGCCGGACGAGCTTGGCTCCTGCGCTTCAACCCACAACTGACCACCGTCCCAGCGGCCCGGAAAGCCGCGCAGCAGATAGAACGCCTTGGTCAGCACGTGGTCTTCCGGCACCGGCTCCAGCCGAGGAATGTCGAGCGAACCCAGCAGGCGCTGCAGCGCGGGCCCGCTACGTCCGGCCATCGGCATGCCGGAAGGCAAGCCGTTGCCGTAGTCCTTGGTATCGAAAACGATGAGGCCGCCTTGCTTCATATAGGCGTCGATCTTGGCCAGCACCGGCGCCGGCAGCGACTTGGCCTCCGGCAGCACCGGCCAGTACAGCACGGGATAGAACGCGATCTCGTCGTTGAGGATGTCGACGCCCAGCGGCTCGCCCGGCTCCACCGCCGTCCGCAGCTTCAGGATCTTGCCCAGACCGACGAGGCCCAGACGGCTCGCGTTGTCGCTCTCTGCGTCTCCGGTCAGCACATAGCCGAGCGTGACTTTCTCGGTCGCCTTGCGGGCCAGTTCGTCGTCCGGCGTCCGCAGTTCATTATACCGTTCCGCCTGTGCCCAAGCGTTCTCAGGCAAGGCGAGCGCCAGGACGGACGCAAAAGCCAGCACCATTGCCGCCGCCCGTGGGGCGCTCCGGCGCAGTCCGGC
>JAKAXS010000464.1 GCA_021816505.1 Pseudomonadota bacterium | reverse complement strand
GATCTCCGGTGACGACGTTGGATCAAATGCGCCGACGGCTGCTCGCCATGAGCCAGTCGGCCGACAACGCCACCGATCGAACGGCAGCGACAGCGATTTACAACGGCTATAACGATTGGCTGGACGACTCTGCTCAAAAAGCTTTGGTCAACGGTGACGTCGGCGCGGCCGCGGCGCTTCGCGGTGCACGCGACGTATCGAAGACCATGCGCCAGATCTTCCAGCCGACGGACGCGCGCGGCCGTGCGACGCCCGGTGCCAAACGCCTTGATGACGTCCTGCAGCGGTCGGATAGCGCCGAAGGCATCGTCTCAGGTCTCTTTGGCGGCGGACCCGCTGCGAACATCCCCGACGGCACGATCGAGGCCCTCAAGCTCATGCACAACGGCCTAACGCGCTACGCCAAGTCGGATGTGGCCAAGCAAACATGGAACGACGTGCGCGCGGCCTACTGGGTCCGCCTGGTGCGCGACAAGACCGGCGAGGTATTCACCCCGGGCGTCATGCTCCGCAACATCAAGCTCGCACAGAACAACCAGGGTTCGGTGATGCGCGAATTGTACAATCGGAAAGAGCAAGCCGCGATCATGCGGCTGCGAAAAGCGCTGGAGCAGGTCGTGGCCAAAGATCCGAACCCGAGTGGATCGGGTTCGGCGATTGCCGCCTATGCGAGACAATTTCTGGGCTCGGTGTTGAATGCCATCCCTGGCGCGCAAATCGCCTGGCAGTACAGCGGCATTCCAACGGCGATCGGCAAGGCAGCAGCTTATCGCGCGGTTAGCCAGGCGCCCCAGGCCACCAACGCTCTCATGGGGCCCTGGGCAGCGGCGGCCGCGAGTGCCTCTCAGTTCGCAGGAGAGAGCGATCAATCGTCTGGTCTTGCCCCGTTCGTTGGACAGGAAGGACTTCGCGGTGGAATCGGCCCCCGATACGACGAGTATGGCCGGCTGAAGCCAGGACAGGATAGCTCGCCACGCAACGCGCTCTTCAGATGAAATAGCCGATGCACAGCACAGCGGCGATAATTCCGGTGCCAATCGCAACCGGGTGCAGTTCCCGGTCGCGATCATCCCACGCGGACTTGGTCTCGTAGTAGGCGTAGACCAAGCCGATCGGGGTGGTCGCGAGGTTCATCAGAAAGGTAAGGCGTGCACTCTGCCAGTCCTGCACGGCGATCGAGTAGGCTAAGGCGCCGTTGACTAAGACGAACATAAAGGCCGAACCCCACAAGGCTCGGCGGAGCGCGTAGCGAACTTTCATTTGACGCAGTGACAGGTCCATAGTTGTCCATCGCACCCAACTTCGAACTCTTCAATAGCAGAGTCTGCGGTTGAATTCGCTCACGTGTCCTTTCTGTGTGGAGTGCGTCGGTTGCAGAGAGGTTTGACGGGGCCCCGGCAGAAATGCCGGGGCCTCGCTGGCTCTACGTGCTAGCCAATGCCTTACACCGGCCGACCTGCCTGCGGACGGGAATGACGCCTGAACCTTCCCACTCGCTCAGCCAGTTCGACAGCGTCGACTTCGGTATGCCGAATTGTTCGCGCATGTCGTCTTGAGAGCCGAACCGTTCGCCCATCTCCAACTGGGTGAGCAAGCAATGGAGCACCTCTTCCTTGCTAAACCTCGTGGAGCGGCTAGGATTTTTGGAACGGTTCGGTGAGTTCGGCCAGTTCGAGCTTGAACTGTCGGATTGATTAGACCCAAAAATCCGCGTGAGTTCCATGAGTTCAGCGTCGGAGACGTGAGCCAGTTCGGTCGCTTCAGCTCTTTTGCCCTCGACTACCTGCAGCATCGCTTTCTCTCCACGAAATGCAAAGCCGAACGATACGATCGCGCCGAACTCGAGAAATAGCGAGATCAGGAATGGTTTGACCAAAACCGCGGCCGCTTTGACCCGTTCCTTTGAAGCTGTGGATATCGTGGAGATGACTTCCGCCAGGTTTTCTTCGTCCGGCGCCACGACCTTCGCGGGGCCGATTTGGTCCAGCTTTGCCTGTTCGCCGCGGGCAGCGGCGTCGTAGACATCGATCGTGCGTTGGATGCCGTCGCACCGCTTGCCCCGGCCGGTTTTGCACTCCCGGCCCAATGCGGCCTGCGCTTCAGCCAGCATCGCCTGTGCGCGCCTCAAGCCCAATCGAGCATCAGTACGAGCAGCTTCAGCGGCGTCCGCTTGTGCCTGAGTGAGGGCTAGCGTCTCGCCTTGCCTTCCCGCAGACGAGACGACAACCAGCGCCGTACCGACCGCGAACAGGAGTGCAAAGGTGATAGAGCACGGACGCTTCTTATTGCGCCAGGCCTCGTGGGAGAGCTGACCTACAAGCATCGTTCCGGCGATGATGACGGCTGCGATGTAATGTTTCTCGGTGATGGCGGCGCCATTGAGGACGTCACTAAAGATCAGAACGGCCGTACCGGATAGAAAAACCAGTCCGGCCACGCCCGCTATGCATCGAAGCCCTGTGGTGGTAGTTGTCGTCATGTGATGTTCCAATCTCTGGTTGGAATGTTGCCACGGGGTCGGCCTGCTGAAACAGGTGCGGCCCCAACTTAATGTACATTAAACGGCTACATATATCAATGGACAGAGCCGCAGAACTCATCACTTTATCGTGATTATACCGAACCGCACCGGCTACGTTAAAATAAGGCATGTCAAAACAGCCAAAACGCGGGCGGCCGGCCCTGGGCGATGAAAATCTGATGTCGCCAATCACACTGCGGTTTCCACCGGACATGATGATGGAGATCGACGTGATCCACGGCCAGGACGGCGCTGGCCGAAGCAAGGGCCAAGTCGTTCGCGATCTAGTCAAAGAGGCGCTGGTAGCGCGCAAGAGTCAGAAGGGGCGAAAATGACGATGCCCTGTCCCTAACGCTTCGAGCACACAATCAAATTTACTTCTAAATTCACCTCGGCGTCGCGAAGCAGCTCGCCAACGTGCTGTCTCCGTAAGTGCGACGGTTGTCGCCCCGCTACCACCTCAAGGTAGTGCGGCGACCTGTGACCCCTACCATGTCAAGGTAGTGCTCTAGATCCCAGATTAGGAATCTGGTGCTCATGGCGACGGCATCTACAGGTCGGCGGGCTCGCGTACTCTTCAAACTTCTCCTACTGCGACGCCTTCGGTGGGTCGAGCATGACCTGCAGCTGGCCCAGGTACTTGGCAGTCTTAGGGACGTCGTCTCGTCGAAGGCTGTCGATATAGTTCTCAAAAAGGAGCGGAGGATTGACGTAGTGTCGAAAAT
>JAKAXS010000463.1 GCA_021816505.1 Pseudomonadota bacterium | reverse complement strand
ACGGATGTGGCGCTCCTCGATCGCTCGTCTGATGCTGCCTCGACAACAGAATCATGCGGTGAATCGGGCTTTTGCGCCACCTCCGTCGCTCAAAAAATCGCAACTACGGTGAATAAGGCCGGTTAGGACGAGGGCCAGACCCTCATTGCGACCCTTGCCAATCCCAGGAGATGGTCCCTGGATTTGCCATCGCGAGCCTGGACCGCGATGCCGCGGAACGTGGTTGCGAAGAAGCTGGCTAGCTGAATCTGTCCCTCACGTCCCACGCCTGGAGGAGACTACGACGCCTGGAGCGGTTAGACTTGAAGAGAAGGATGTGGCCGGACCATGTTCATCAGTCTCGTTGCACTTGCCCGCCGATCACCTGACACGTAGGACAATGTATCTGTCTATGTTGCTATGAAGCCCCCGCTATCTTCGATGCCGAAGCTGGAGGACGAGCAAATTGCCGAGCTCGCGGAGCTTCTCCGACTGCTTGGCGAGACGACACGTCTGCGCGTCCTTCTTGCCTGCCTGGCAGAGCCCGCTTCCGTCGGCGAGATCGCCGCGCGGGTCGACATTCCGCGCTCGCTCGTGAGCCATCACCTGCGGATGCTGCGGGCAAGCCGGTTTCTGCGCTCCACGCGCAACGGCAAGCAGATCATCTACTCACCCGTGGACGATCGCGTCCGGTGCATCCTGGAAGATCTGGTCGAGCACGTCGTCGAACCGGCCGACGAAAAGGACGACAGCTAAGCTAAGGCAGTGCTCAAGCGATCGAGCCTGTGACCGAGCCGACCCGGAGCAATCTCAGGCCGTTTGCCACGACCAGCAGCGAGGCGCCCATATCTGCGGCGATGGCGCCCCATAGAGACGCGAGGCCGATAAACGTCAGGAGCACAAAGACGGCCTTGACGGCGAGCGAGAAGCCAATGTTCTGCCGGATGACGCGCAGCGTTCGCCGTGAATGAGCGACGAGCCAAGGCAGCTTCGACAGGTCGTCACTCATCAGCGCAATGTCCGCAGCTTCGATCGCGGCGTCGCTCCCGGCAGCGCCCATCGCGATACCGAGGCTTGCACTCGCCATTGCCGGCGCATCGTTGACGCCGTCGCCCACCATGGCGACGAACCCGCACTTGGCAACAAGGGCCTCGACGGCAGCGACCTTGTCCGCCGGCAACAAGTCCGCCTTGATCTCCTCGATGCCGATCTGCTTCCCGATATTCTCGGCAGTTGCCTTATTGTCGCCTGTCAGCATCACCACATGCTCGACGCCGGCACGTCGCAGCGCCTTTACTGATGCCGCCGCCTCTGGGCGGACGGTATCGGCGATCGCGATGAGGCCGCACACATGCGTGTCGTTGCCGATCGCCATGACCGTGCGACCCTGCCGCTGTAACGCTTCCGCGAGTTCATGCAGCTCTGCCGTTTCCTGGGCGCGCTCTTCCAGATAGCGGTGCGAACCGAGCCAGAAATCGCGCCCATCAAATTTGCCGGTCACGCCCTTGCCGGGAAGAATGCGCACATCTTCGGCCGGCGCCGGTTCGATGCCGCGCGTAGCCGCGAATTCCATGATCGCTCGCGCCAATGGGTGGCCGCTGTGGGCTTCCAGCGCCACCGCGCGAGCGAGAAGCTCCGCTTCACTGTGGCCGTTGAGCGGCTTTATGGCGAGAACGACCGGGCGCCCTTCGCTGAGCGTCCCTGTCTTGTCGAACGCAATTGCCTTGAGACGTCCGGGCAGTTCGATATAGGCGCCACCTTTAATCAGGACGCCGGCACGTGCCGCAGCCGCCAACGCCGATACGATGCTGATCGGCGTGGAGATGACCAGTGCGCACGGGCAGGCGATGACGAGGAGCACCAAAGCCCGATAGAACCACATATCCCACGCGGCACCAAGCAACAGGGGTGGTATCAAGGCGACGGCGATCGCAAGCAGCATCACGGCTGGCGTGTAGACCCTGGCGAATTTCTCGACCCACTGTTCGGAGGGGCTGCGCCGGCTTTGCGCTGCCTCGACGAGCTTGATGATATGCGCCAGGGTCGTGTCCTCGGCGCGTTTCGTGCTCTCGATCTCGAGCACGCCCTCGCCATTGATCGTGCCGGCAAAGACCTCCGAGTTTGGCTCCTTGGAAACCGGAATGCTCTCACCGGTGATCGGTGCCTGGTTGACAGCGCTCGTTCCCGCGGCCACGCGCCCGTCCAGGGGAATCCGTTCGCCGGGCTTGACCACGAACCGAGCGCCGACGGAGACCGCGCCCGCGGAAACCTCACGTTCGACGCCGCCGGTCTCCATCAGCCGTACGATCGGCGGAGCGAGTTCGAGCAGCGCGGCGATCGCGCGCCGTGCCCGTCCGACGCTCCAGCCCTCCAGCGCGAGCGACAGAGCGAACAGGAAGGCGACGGTCGCCGCTTCAAGCCAATCGCCGATCGCGATCGCGCCGACGACCGCGATGGTCATCAGGAGGTTCATGTCCGGCCGCAACCGTCGGGCCGCATACCACGCTTTGACGACGACATATCGGCCGCCAAGAACGATCGCGACGGTGTACGCCACCATGGCGGGAACCGGCACGCTATGGCCCACCCCCTCGCCGAACACTTCCCCAAGGCTGCCGGCGATCCATGCGTGCAGGATCGCCCCGATGATGACGAAAGCGCCGCTCGCCACCGTGATGGCCGCCTGGGTTCGCCGCCTCCCGTCGTCGGATGGTGCGCTCGATGGCTGGTCGGGCCGCCATTCCTCCGCGCGCATCCCCGTGCGCGCAACCGCCGCGCGGATAGCCTCGGCAGAGCCGGCGCCCGAGTCGGCAGCAATCATCATTCTGCCATTGAGAATGTCGAAATCGAGATGGTCTCCGCCCCCCACGAGAGGTCCGATTTCGCGCCGAAGAACCGCGACCTCCTCGGCGCAATCCATGCCGTGGATCTTGAAGGTGAGGCGGTACTCCCGGCCACCACCCGGCGTCGCACCGGCAGTCGATGCCGCGTCATCCGCGTGGCAGCAGCCGGCACCCTCTGCCGAATGTTCATAGTTCTGCGTTTCGGCCTGCGGCATGTTCTTCTCCCGACTTCCGCACTCATCGATAGCCGTTGCGGTCAGCACCCAAGTTCGATCTGACACACGAAAGCTGAAAGCGGCCAGATGCCCCTTTTCGGAACGGCCGGCGATGCCTAATGTAGGAGCTACAGCTACTAGAGCTTCAAGAGGCAATCCGCATGTCAGGCATGGCCCAGCGATCCAGCGGACTTTCCATCGGCAGCTTGGAGATC
>JAKAXS010000462.1 GCA_021816505.1 Pseudomonadota bacterium | reverse complement strand
CTCTAGCTACGGGGCGCAATCCGAATTCGGCACGACCGGAGAGGACGCGCGCCCGTTCTGTTCACCCTTTCGTGATGCGTTGGCCGCGGTGACCGCCGCTGGGCTTGTGGCTCTGCCCTGCGGCGGTCCGATCGGCAAGGCGCCGCTGGTGAAATGGAAATCACTACAACGGCCGATCAGCGAGGCCCGTCTTCGGCAATGGCTTGCCGATCCCAAATTCGCCGACGCGAATATCGGCATCGCCACTGGCCCGAGCGGCATCACGGTGATCGACTGCGATACTCCAGATTCGCTGGACGAATTGATCACAATCTTTGGCCCGACACCCCTCATTGTTGCCACCCCGCGCGGTGGGTTCCACCTTTATTTTAGGTCGGCTGGTGAGGGCTCCGGGCCGCTGCCGAACGGTAACCTCAAGATCGATGTTAAGGGTGCTGGCGGCTTCATCGTCATCCCGCCGAGCATCCGCCGCCGCGGCGAGCATGCTGGGAAAGTCTATCGATTCATCGCCGGGTCATGGGCGGACATTGAGAGGCTCCCGACCATAAAACGGGGCGCACTGGCCTCTGCGGGTCACGAACATTGCAAACCGACCAGAAATGCAGCCCGCACGCCCATAGATAAAGAGCAGCAGCCACACGGCCGCGACGTTGGCCGCCGCAATCGCGCTTTATTTGACGCGCTACGCGCCGCAGCCCCTGAAACCGAAAGACGCGATCGCCTGAAGGAGATTGCGAATTCCCACAACCAGACATTCGACCCGCCGCTTGACGATGCTGAAGTCACCCAGACCGTCGACTCAGTCTGGCGATACCGTGAGGAGGGCCGACTTTTTGTTCCCGGGCAGTCGACAATAGCCATCACTGGGCCCGTCTTTGATCGGCTTTCCTCGATCGACAACGGCGCCGACGGATTGATGCTTCTTGCCTGCCTTATTCGGAACCATGGCGCTCGTTCCGCACGCAACGAGCCATTCGCGATTGTCGCTGCCAAGATGGCACAAGCGGGCACGATCAAGGGATGGGCGATTGCGCGATACCGGAACGCGATCGAGACACTGCTCGAGATCGGCTGCATCGCGCGTGTGCACAAAGGCGGCCGTAGGCGTGGCGATCCGCATAGATACTTGCTTTGCCCGTAAGTAAGACGGCGCCCTGAGCCTGCCTTGATAAGATCGCCAATGGCGACTCAATGTAACGGACAGGTGTGGCTTACTTATTCGCGGCCCTCTCGATGCGTTGAGTTTTATGGCGATCCAAAACTCTTGGTATCTCATTGTTTTTATTTATTTTCCGATTTGAAATCTCTCTGATCAGCGAATCGTGGGCCGGAAGCTCTACTCAAAACAACCGACGCGCGCCGGGAATGTGCCAAGATCAGCCTACCGATCGTGTCCCTGGTGGTAGGGTTGGGGGCCGTTGATCAGCCCGCCTAGGCGACAGTTGAGAGTCTGACGGCGGCCGGCTGAGCAATACCACCATCCATCGCACGGGCCCAAAGAGCTCCCAGGCTGCCTGTTCGAGATCATTTTTCAGCTTGAAGTGATTTTCTTGCAGCCGCGGCGACCGATTGCCTGTCCTCTATGAGACCTCAGACGCGGAGGTCCAATGTCAGATCCTGACCAAGACTTCGATGCCACAGTTCGAACCGCTGCGCTTGCAAGGGCCGGCACAACAGACTCGGCTGCTGCGCCCACATCCTTAGTCCCTGCCACAGCTGAAAGTTCGCCCAATTCGCTCTCGGAACCGGTCTCCAGGAAACTGTATTCGTCGAAGCTGCTGACGGTCGCCGAAGTGGCGGCATTTTTTGGCAGGACGGAGAGGACCGTGCGCAACTGGCGGAGCCGGGGGCTTTTGCGTGCCCGCCGTATCGGCCGGTCAATCTTCTTCATCGAGGATGAGGTGATGGCGCTTCTCAGTGAGGCGGACAAAGACCCGGACGGCGAGGAGCCGGACAGAAATGTATGATCGCAATATTATCAGTAAAATAGAAGCACTTCGTCAATTCATGACTGCACTAAATGCGCTAATTAGTTTGATAGTGTATTTACGAATTTCCGGCGTCTTCCTATCTTTTCCACATGGAGGATAAAATGGACTTCAATGAACATAAAAATACTTCATTCGGAGCCGCTCAGGCAACTTGCATCGGGTTGGCGGCGCCTATCACCGCCGCCGAGGCGATGCGGTTGGTGGAGGCGTGGACGGATCTCAGCGAGACCCGGCGGCGCGACCTGCGCTCGGCGATCTCGGGCACAGTAAAGATGTGCGGGCTGCCTGCCACGAGCGTGATCATGACGCCGGCCTTTCTCTCGCCGCGGGTCGTCGCCAAGCCGCCGGCCGGCTACGGGCTCAGCGATCAGCGCCACTCGGCGGTACTGTCCGGGCTCCGCTTCGTGCTGCGCCGTCTAGGTGTTCATGCTCCGTTCCGCGTCGCGTTTGTACCGGCGTGGGAGGCTCTCCGCGAGCGGCTGGGGCATTTCGAGCAGACGGCGCTCGCTGCCTGGTTCCGCTTCGCCACGGTGGAAGGGATTTTGCCCTGTGATGTCGAGGCGTCGACGATCGACCAGTTCGAGCGCTGGGCACGCGAACGGACGCTCTGAGACGATCCGAAGAGGTTGGCACGGCGAACGGCCGATGCCTGGAACCGTGCGGTCGCCGCGGTGCCTGGCTGGCCGCAGGTCCGCCTCGAACGCGCGCCGACCCGCGATCAGTATACGTTGCCTCTTGACGCGTACCCGCCGTCCTTCAGCGCCGATGTCGAAGCCTGGACGCGTCGCGCCGAGCAGGTCGAAGAGGAGGAGATCTTCCCCGACGACGTCGCGGATCGCTCGCATGGGGCGTCCGGACGCGCGCCCCGTGCCGCCAGGCCCCGGACGATCGAGACGCGCGTCTTCCAGATCCAGCAGGCGGCGGGCGCGCTGGTTCGTTCCGGCATTTCGCCGGCCGAGATCCATAACCTCGCGGATCTGGTGGCGCCGAAAGAGCATCCCAAGGCGATCCTTGCCTTCATGCGCGGGCGCGGCCGCGAACGCCGGTCGACCAACGCGGGCGGCGTCGGCGAGGTGCTGCGGCAGCTGGCCAAATTCTGGGTCAGGCTTCCGGACGAAGATGTCCGTCGCATCGCCGTCTGGGCATCGAGGATCGCACCGGAACGCTCGCGGTCGATGACACTCGGCAATCGCGAGCGCCTGCGTGCCCTGATCGAACCGCGGACCCTCGCCAAACTGCTCCACCTGCCCATCAGGCTGGAAA
>JAKAXS010000461.1 GCA_021816505.1 Pseudomonadota bacterium | reverse complement strand
CTCCCCGCACGCGGGGAGAAGGAGGCACGCCAAGCACCGCCGCGATTCCCTCTCCCCGTCTTTACGGGGAGAGGGTTAGCATCCGCACCGCGCGCTTGAGCCCGCCGCCTAAGCTTCGATCCGCTTGAGCGCTGCCCGCAGCCGCTCGATGCGGGCCACGGCGTCGGCGACACGTTCGCGGTTGAGTTCCACGACATGCTCCGGCGACTTCGCGACATTGGCCTCGTTGCCGAGCCACGCCTCACATTTCTTGCGATCGGCGTCGGTCTTGTCGATCTCCTTGGCGAGGCGCTTGCGCTCCGCGTCCATGTCGATGACGCCTTCCAGCGGCAGCGCCAGCGTCACGTCACCCACCACGATCAGCGCCGAGCCCTTCGGCGCGTGGTCCGCGAACGTAATGCTGTCGAGCCGCGCCAGCCGCGAGATCGTGTCCTCGTGCTCCAGAGCGCGCTGACGCACCAGCGGCGTCACGCCCGTCACCACCAGCGGAATTTTCGCGCCGGCCGGCACGTTCATCTCGGTGCGCACCGAACGCACCTCGGAGATCACGCGCTTGACCCACTCGATTTCCGCGTCGGCGGCGGCGTTCTGCAAACCCTTCGGCACCGGCCAGACGCTGAGCGCGAGGATCGTCTCGCGCTTCACGCCGTGCTCCACCATGTGCGTCCACAGCTCTTCGGTAATGAACGGCATGAACGGGTGCAGCAGCTTCAGGATCTGGTCCAGAACCCACGCCACGCAGGCGCGCGTTTCCGACTTCGCCGCCTCGTCGTCACCGGCGAGAATCGGCTTGATCAGCTCCAGGTACCAGTCGCAGAAGTCGCCCCAGACGAACTCGTAAGCCGCAGCGGCCGCGTCGTTGAACTTGTACGTCTCGATGCCGACGGTCACGGCCGCCACCGCGCGCTCCGTCTCGCCGACGATCCACTGGTTGAGTGTCGCCTTGACGCCTGCGGGATCGAAGTCGCGCTGGCGCACGCACTCGTTCATCTCCGAGAAGCGTGCCGCGTTCCAAAGCTTGGTCGCGAAGTTGCGATACCCCTCCACGCGCTGCGGCGCGAGCTTGATGTCGCGCCCCTGCGCCGCCATCGCCGCCAGCGTGAAGCGCAGCGCGTCGGCGCCGTACTTGTCGGCGATGTCCAAGGGGTCCATCACGTTGCCCTTGGACTTCGACATCTTCTGCCCCTTCTCGTCGCGCACGAGGGCATGGATGTAGACGTCGTGGAACGGCACCTCCTTCATGAAGTGCAGCCCCATCATCATCATGCGGGCGACCCAGAAGAAGATGATGTCGAACCCGGTGACGAGCACGCTCGTCGGATAGAAGCGCTTCAGCTCCGTCGTCTGGTCCGGCCACCCCATCGTCGAGAACGGCCACAGCGCGGAGGAGAACCACGTGTCGAGCACGTCCTCGTCGCGCGTCAACGCGATCTCCTTGCCGTGCTTGGCCTTTGCGAGCAGCCTCGCTTCCTCGTCGCTGTGCGCAACGAAGATCTCGCCGTCCGGCCCATACCATGCCGGGATCTGGTGTCCCCACCACAGCTGGCGCGAGATGCACCACGGCTGGATGTTGCGCATCCATTCGAAGTAGGTCTTCTCCCAGTTCTTCGGCACGAAGGCCGTCTTGCCGCTTTCGACGGCGGCGATCGCCGGCTTCGCCAGCGTCTCGGCATCCACGTACCACTGGTCCGTCAGCCACGGCTCGATCACCACGCCCGAGCGGTCGCCATGCGGAACGGTATGCGTCGTCGGCTCGATCTTCTCCAGAAGCCCCAGGGCGTTGAACTCGGCAACGACACGCAGGCGCGCGGCGAAGCGGTCCATCTCGCGATAGGCTGCCGGCGCGTTCTCGTTGATGCGGCCGAACGCATCCAGCACGTTGATCTTCTCAAGATCGTGCCGCTTGCCCACCTCGAAGTCGTTGAAGTCGTGCGCCGGCGTGATCTTCACCGCGCCCGTGCCCTTCTCCGGATCTGAATATTCGTCCGCGACGATCGGGATCACGCGACCGACGAGCGGCAGCGTCACGGTCGCTTTCGCGGCGAGCAGCGCCGCATAGCGCGCATCCTCCGGATGCACGGCCACGCCCGTGTCGCCCAGCATCGTCTCCGGCCGCGTCGTCGCGACCACGATGTAGGCCTTGTCGTATCCGGCGACCTTCTGCGTCAGCGGATAACGGAAGTGATACATGTGTCCGCTGGGGTCCTTGGCGAGCACCTTGCCCAGCGCCGCCTCGTCGAACGGCTTCTCCGGATCACCCGACACCCATGTGAACGAGCCGCGCTTCTCCGGCTGCAGCACTTCAAGGTCCGAGATCGCGGTCTGGAACTTCGGGTCCCAGTTGACGAGCCGTTTGTCCTTGTAGATCAGCCCGGCGCGGTGCAACTCCACGAACACCTTCACGACGGCCGTCGACAGGCCCTCGTCCATCGTGAAGCGTTCGCGCGACCAGTCGCACGACGCGCCCAGCCGCTTCAGCTGATTGACGATCGTGCCGCCGCTTTCTTCCTTCCACTTCCAGACTTCGGCGACGAACGCCTCGCGCCCCATCGTGCGCCGGTCGGTCTTGTTCTCAGACGACAGCTTGCGCTCCACCACCATCTGCGTGGCGATGCCCGCGTGGTCCGTCCCCGGTTGCCACAGCACGTCCTTGCCGCGCATGCGCTCGAAGCGGCACAGCACATCCTGCAGCGTGTTGTTGAGCGCGTGCCCCATGTGCAGGGAGCCGGTGACGTTCGGTGGCGGAATGACGATGGAATACGTCTCGGCGCTCTGGCGATCCGGGCGGCCGGCCTTGAAGGCTTCGGCCTTCTCCCATTCGTTGTGAATGCGCGGCTCGATCTCGGCCGGCTGATAGGTTTTCTCGAGCATGAAACG
The DNA here is from genome assembly GCA_021816505.1 of Pseudomonadota bacterium. Lineage (GTDB taxonomy): Bacteria > Pseudomonadota > Alphaproteobacteria > Rhizobiales > Hyphomicrobiaceae > JAKAXS01. Next base: position 377 of record JAKAXS010000461.1, on the reverse strand, counting down.
CTTCTGCTAGGGCGGAAAAGGGTGAGGGGCGGTCCTACGCTGTGCCATCCCACCCGTCAATCCTGGCCCAAGCGCGGTGCGGCTGGTGCGGCGAAAATCAGGTCCCGGGCGGCTTCGTACCGCCGCCGCCAGGCTGACCCACTTCGTTGCGCAGGGCCTTCTCGATGATGCGGGGCATGTTGTCGTCGATCCAGCGCTGAAGCATCGGCTTCACCATGTCGGCGACCGCATCTTCGAGCGTGCGAACCGCGTGACTGGATACCGACTGGACCGCCGGCTCAGGCGGAGCGGCGACCGGTACGACAGCCGAGGCCGTCGCGGAAGGCACGGCCGGCGTGCTGTGCGCATTCGATGCCGCAAGACCCGCCGCAAGTGCG
>JAKAXS010000460.1 GCA_021816505.1 Pseudomonadota bacterium | reverse complement strand
ATCTTGAACCAGGCGCCGTCCGTCGTGTCGCCGTAGAGCACCGTGCCGATGATGCGGTCGTCCTTGATGACGAGGCGCTTGTAGACGCCGGCCGAGGCATCCCGCAGCACGATCTCCTGCCGGTCGTCGCCATCGGCGAAGTCGCCGACGGAGAAGACATCGATACCCGTGACCTTCAGTTTCGTGGCCGTATCGTTGTGGACGAAGCCCGGCGCATCCTCACCGGCGAGCTTTGCGGCCGCCACCCGCGCCATTTCGTAGAGCGGCGCCACCAGCCCGTACACGTGCCCGCCCACCTCCGCGCATTCGCCGAGCGCGAAGATGTCCGGATCGCTCGTTTGCATATAGTCGTCGACGACGATCCCGCGATTGACGTCGAGGCCAGCACTTTTGCCGAGCCAGGCGCTCGGCCGGATGCCGGCTGCCATGACCACGAGCGAGCAGGGAATGATCGTTCCGTCGACGAGTTCCACGCCTTCGACTTTGGTCTCGCCCAGCACGCGCTTGGTGTTTGCTTTGCAGATGACCTTGATGCCACGGCCTTCCAGCTCACGCTGGAGCAGATAGCCGGCAGCGGGATCGAGCTGACGCTCCATGAGCGTCGGCATGAGGTGCAGCACGGTGACGTCCATGCCGCGCTCTTTCAGGCCCGCCGCAGCCTCGAGCCCCAGCAGACCGCCGCCGATCACGACTGCCGTGGTGCGAGACTGCGCGGCCAGAAGCATGGCCTGCACGTCGTCGAGGTCACGGTAGCTGAGGACGCCCGCGAGGTTGTTGCCAGGGACCGGCAGAATGAACGGGGTCGATCCCGTAGCGACGACCAGCTTGTCGTACTTGGCCGTCACGCCGCGGTCGGACGTCACCGTCTTTGCCGCACGATCGATGGCGACGACCTTGTGGCCCTTGTAGAGCGTGATGCTGTTCTTGATGTACCAGCCGTCGCCGTGAATGATGATCTGTTCGTAGTCCTTCTCACCGGACAGGACCGGCGAGAGCATGATGCGATCGTAATTGACGCGCGGCTCGGCGTTGAAGATCGTGACATCGTACAGGCCCGGCGCCTTTTCGAGGAGATGCTCCAGCATCCGCCCCGGCGCCATTCCGTTACCGACGATGACGAGTTTCTGCGTTGTGGTCATGGCTGGCTCTCCGCTCATTCGGCCGGTACGGCGAAGGCGCCATCGCGCGTTGCCGGATCGCGCCCGTCGCGCCTCATGCTGCGGATCGAAACGTGCATCCAGGCCAGCGATCCGGCGCAAATGACGAACAGCAGCATGAAGCAGCTGGTCCACAACCCGGTGAGATCGTTGAGCACGCCGAAGGCGATCGGCAGAATGAACCCGCCGAGGCCGCCGATCATCCCCACCAATCCACCGACGGCGCCGACGCTGTCGGGATAGTAGGTCGGGATGTGCTTGTAGACGGCTGCCTTGCCGAGGCTCATGAAGAAGCCGAGCACGAAGATGATAGCGATGAACGCGAACGGCGAGATCTCGTAGGTGAACGCGAGATCGCCCCTCATGCCTTTGGCAACGAACGTCGTGGGCGGGATCGCGAGCGCGAGCGTGGCCAGCGCGCACACGCCGAACATCCAGTACATTACCGTTCGCGCGCCGATGCGGTCCGAAAGGTAGCCGCCGTAAGCGCGGAAAACGCTGCCGGGCACGGAGTAGGCCGCGCCGATCATGCCGGCCGTTGCAATCCCGAAGCCGTAGACGCCCATCAGATAGCGCGGCAGCCACAGCGCCAGAGCGACGAACGCGCCGAACGCAAAGAAGTAGTAGAGAGCGAAGCGCCAGACGCGCACGTCTCTCAATGGCGCCAGCTCGGCGATGAAGCTCTTGGGTTCTGCGCCCGAGATGCGACGGGCTTTGATAACCGGATCGTCTACCGTCGTGAACCAGAAGGCTGCCGCCATTAGCACGAGTGCCGCGGCCCAAGCGAACGCGACCGACTGCCAGCCCCAGGCGAGTAGAACGAACGGCGCGACAAACTTCGTCACCGCCGCGCCCACATTGCCGACGCCGAAAATGCCCAGAGCCGTGCCCTGCTTGCCCGCCGGATAGAACCGCGAGACGTATGCGACACCGACCGCGAACGAGCCGCCTGCAACGCCGACGCCCAACGCGGCGATCAGCATTTGCGTGTAGGTGGTGGCAAATCCGAGCAGAACGGTCGCAAGCGCTGCAGTCAGCATCGTTACGGTGTAGACGAGACGGCCGCCGAAGCGATCCGTCCAGATGCCCAGGACGAGGCGTACGAGAGAACCCGTCAGGATCGGCGTACCGACCAGCAGGCCGAACTGCGTTTCACTCAGCCCAAGCTCATCCTTGATGCGCACGCCGATGATCGAAAAGATCGTCCACACCGCGAAGCACACCGTGAACGCGATCGTCGACATCCACAGCGCACGTGCTTGATCCGCATCGTGCGCCGGCTGCGCGTGAGGTGTCGTCATTCCTTGCTCCCATTCGCAGCCGACGCCGCGATCCCGCATGAAAACAAAAAAGCTGCCGGCCAAGGCGTCGCGCCCCGGCTTGAACCGGAGCAGCGATGACTTGATCGGCAGCTTTGCCATCGCGCCCGTCGTTGGGCGCTTCGAGATCCTTAAAAGCAGAAACCGTGCCAAATCCGTTCGCGGCGAATAGCGACGCCACTTCAATGACATGCGATTTTGGCCGGCAACGATTGCGGTGTGAGGACGTCTAAACTCGCGGCAGATTTTGCGTGCACCGCACAAATTGCGGGCAGCTTGGCTTACGAGCTTGCGTTGCGCGCGATGTAGCTGTCGATTGCGTCCGGATCGAACGAGCCTCCGTCGAAGAAACCATCGGGGCCCAGCGTCAAGCTGGCACCGGCGGACCCGACGGGCGTCGCGCGCTGGAGCGCGCCTTCGACCTTGGCATTTGCAACGGGCAGCGCGACGCCGAGCGGCTTCAGCGCGGCGCGATACAGATCCGGCCGGTAGCTCTCACGGGCGATCGCGGCGTTCGCCTGAGTGTGCGCCACCTGCCCCCACCGCACCATCTGCGAATAGAACCACAACGCGTGGCTCTTCCAAGGAAACGTCGCCGCCTTCGCGAATGGGATGAAGAAGTCCTCGACCAGCACGAGGTCGTGCGCGCTGACCGGCAAGCGGCCGGATAGCGCCGGCATGAGCCAGGTTGCCGGCCGGTCCAGATAAGATTTAGCCGACAGCATCGCAGCCAGCTCTTCGTGATTGGCAGTGTTGCCGCACCACTCCGCGGCGTGACAGACG
>JAKAXS010000459.1 GCA_021816505.1 Pseudomonadota bacterium | reverse complement strand
ATCTGCGCGGCTGGACCCCGAAGGACATCACGCCAATGCGGCCGAAGACTTTCAGCAATTCGCGAAAAGGGGGGTGGGCCGGATCGTCGGCGTGCGGGTCGCGGGCCGGCTGATTGAGCATGCAGTCTCACGAAGCGGAGTGATTTCGGACGGTTCTAGAGCACCAGCGCAACGCGCGCATTACAAGCACGGTACGGCCTTCGGGGTACGTTGTGCACCGCAATCCGCCAATCCGATGCCATTGATGCGCCTCGGTTTAGGCGCATTTCCCGATACTTCCGGTTGCAGGTTGAGATCGTGGTTCTGCGACGTGCCGTCGCACGATGACGCGATGCAATAGTAAATGTCGTGGGAAATCAGCGTTATGACGGCCGCATGAAAAACACCGTTCAGTCAGAAGGGTTGACCCACCCTTCACCTCGGTGGTTCCGTGCGCGCACCAGAATGGGGGACAAGTCCGAAAATCGGCGACCCTCGATGAGCACGGCGGCAGACCGGGTTCTGGGAGCATAACGGGGCGGTTCTCTGCGCGACTGCCTTGCCTGATCGCCACCAGCATAGCTGGAGGATCCTCCCTGGATCCATGCGCGGGCAAGCGTCAAGCGACGACACGCGACCAAACAACAATGCCGCCGCCTAGAGTGGAGATGATCATGCGCTCTTTCTTCGTGGGTGCGTTCGCACTTGCTTCGATTACGTTGATGGCTGCGGCTCCGGCCAGCGCAGCCAAGTGGAACTGCCAGGGCGGCGAAGTCGCCTGCGGCACGCCCTCGAAGGCCTCTTCGAAGGCCACCTACCGTAAGGCTTCGCGTTCGCACCGCTCGTATCGTGCGGCACACACCACCAGCCGCAAGGCACGTTACGCCTCGCGCAAGTCGGCCCGTCACGCCAACCGCCGCACGGCGCGCCGCGTGTACTCCGGTTCGCACTCGATGTCGGGCATGGCCTCGTACTACTGGCAGCCGCAGGCTGTCGCTTCGGGCGGCCGCTTCAATCCGAATGCTCTGACCGCCGCCCACAAGACGCTGCCGTTCGGCACCAAGGTGCGCGTGACGCACATGGGTAACGGCCGTTCCGTCACCGTGACGATCAACGACCGCGGTCCCTACATCCGCGGCCGCATCATCGACCTGTCGCGTCGCGCAGCCGGCGTGATCGGCATGACCGGCTCGGGCGTCGCCCGCGTGCAGGTTGCCGTCGTCGGCGGCTAAGCCACAATTGAGACGTTTGCGGAGCGGCGAGGAACTCATTCTCGCCGCTCTGTTTTTTTCTACTTAGCGAATCGCGTAAGCTGCGTTCATCTCAGGCAACTCGGGGACGGCGACGTGCGCGAAATAGCGACGCTGACGGTGGGATTCTGCGCAGTTTCTTTGTTGGCCGGAGCGCCGGTACAGGCCCAAGGCCTTGATGCGTCCTTTGCCGACGCGAGCAGCTTCGCAGCCAACGAACGGCCCGTGCTCACGCAGGCCGAAGTGGCCCGCGCCGAGGCCGAAACCTGGATCACCACCGTCGATCGCGTGCCGGCACCGCAGCTTGCGGCTCCGCCCCGCGAAGTGCGCGCCCCGAGGCCGAAGCTCGCGGCACGGCCTGCAGATGGCTTCTCGAAGCCGGCCGGGAAGCATGATTTGTCCGGCATCGCCTCCTACTACTGGCAGGACCAGATGACCGCCTCGGGTGAGCGCTTCAACAAGCGCGACATGACCGCTGCGCACCGGTCGCTGCCGTTCGGCACGAAAGTCCGGGTTTTCTGCGCCAATACGGGGCGTGAGGTCGTGGTCCGCATCAACGATCGCGGGCCGTTCAAGCCTGGGCGGGTGATCGACCTATCGGAGGCCGCGGCAGAGGCCATCGGCATGACGCGGCGCGGGCTGACCACGGTCCAGCTCGAAGTCGTGCGGAATTAACCGCGATCCGTCTTGCCCTCGTAAGGCCGTTTGCGTGGCGCCGGTAACTTCCGGTATCTTCCGGTAAATTACCAAGGAAGACGCTCGTTCAGATGTCCACTTCCGATCAAAAGACGCGTCGCGCCGCTGCTCTGAAGCTCATTCGCACCGCGATGGTGGAAAAGAAGCTGACGCAGATGCAGCTGGCGGATGCCGCCGACTGTCATGAAAAGACGATCCAGAACCTGATGCATGGCAAGTCCGTGCGCGACCAGACGCTGTTCGACGTCTGCATGGTGCTGGGGCTCGACTATCAGACCTTGAAGGAAAACTGGTTCGGCGCGATGGCCGCCGCGCAACCCATGGACCTGAAGGGCGAGGGTGGGCTCGTCGCGCCCGTGTACATGGGCGCCTATACGCGCGCCGGCGTAGACCACTACCTCGGCAGCTACCTGACGCTCCGGCCGTCCTTCACCGCAGCGGATACGATCGTCGCGTATCGCACCGACATCGTCTGGGATCCCGAGTGGCCGAGCCTGCTGTTCGAGGAACGCGACCGGCCTGATGCGCCCTACTCGCATCGCGGCAGGCTCTACCTGCCGCCGTCGTCGATGTTCATCCACCTCGTCTCGCTGACCAAGGGCGCAATGCGCATGGTGCTCGTCTCGCAGATCGACCAGGCCGGAGAGATGCGCGGGCTGATCACGACCCTCAACAAGCAGCGTGCGAGCTTCATCCCGGTTTCCGCGCCGATCGTCTACGCGCAGCGGGCGGATTTCGCGACGATCGAGCTGGGGGAGATCAAGCCGGGGCAAGAGGCCTACGCCAGCTATCGTGCTCTTCTCGATGCAACGATGAACGAGGGCTACGCGAAGCTGGTGGCCACGCAGGCCTAGCTCAGAGCCCCAGGATGGCGGCGACGCGGGCGTCGGCCGGGTCCTTGCGGACGCTGGTGGGCGTGCCGGTCTGCAGAACGCGGCCGTAGTCGAGGATCGTGACGCGGTCGGCGAGCAGCATCGCTTCGTCGATGTCGTGCGTCACCAGGACAATCGGGATCGACAGGCTCGACTTCAGCGCGACGAGATCGCTCCTGAGGCTGACGCGCGTCATGCGGTCCACGGCGGAGAACGGTTCGTCGAGCAGCAACACGCGGGGCGAGCGGGCAAGCGCTCGCGCGATGGCGACGCGCTGACGCTCGCCGCCGGACAACTGATGCGGCCGCCGATGCTCCAGGCCTTGCAAATGAACGCGCGCCAGCAGTTGCATCGCGGAGGCGCGCGCTTCGGCTTTCGGTAGCGATCCCATCGCAATGGCAACGTTGCCGAGAGCGGTCAGGTGCGGGAACAGCGCATAGTCTTGAAACACGAGCCCCACACCGCGCTCCTAGATCGG
>JAKAXS010000026.1 GCA_021816505.1 Pseudomonadota bacterium | reverse complement strand
GGCGGGCGAGTCCAAGGCCGTGCACCGGTTTTTCCGCTATCTGGATTTCTGGCGGCGCAACAGCCACAACGCCCGCCTGATCGAACTGCTCCAGGCGTACGAGCCTTTCAGCCCGGATAGCGACCTGCTGATCACCCGCAGCTTCACCAAGGAAGAAAAGCGGGTGCTGCAGTCGCGCGTGATCCGCCAGGTGGAAGGGATCCTCACGCAGGCCAACTATCGCCGCATCGACCCCAGTGACGTGGAGATGATCCTGACGCGGGAGAGCCACTATGGCCTCGATCTGCAGGTGGACTTCACGGCGTTCGAGGAATGCCTGATCTACTATCGCGGTGCGTCCTCGAAGCGCGACCAGCGGCGGTCGTACCGCAAGTTCTACCGCAAGGAAGAGTTCGACGTGCCGATCTTCCAGCGGCTGTGCCTCGTCTTCAAGCTGAAGCCGTTCGACGACCGCGTGCGCGAGATCATGCTGCAGAAGATGGTCTCCCGCAAAGAAGCGGAGAAGATCGTCAAGCGGCTGCGCGCGGAGCTGCCGCCCGCCGTGACCGAGGAGAACATCTACCTCAAGCTGTTCAAGAACATCCCGCGCACCGACATCGAGATGTGCTTCCCCAATCCGCGCGTGCGCTTTCGCGCGTTCGACAAGCTGAAGCTTGGCGTGACCGCGGGCGGCGGCCTGGGCATGGGCCTCGTCGGCGCGGCCGGCAAGATTGCGCTGGTGGCCTCGAACCCGCTGGCGGCGGCAGGCGCCGCTGTTGGTCTCGGCGGCATTGCCTTCCGCCAGTTCTTCAACTTCCTCAATCAGAAGCAGCGCTACATGGTGGTGCTGGCGCAGAACCTTTACTTCCACGCCATGGCGGACAACCGCGGCGTGATGATCAAACTGACCGATCGCGCCGCCGAAGAAGACGTCAAGGAAGAGATGCTGCTCTACACCGTGCTGGTGAAGGAGCACTCGAACCGGCGCGATCTGCCCGCCATCGACCGGGCGATCGAGCAGTATCTGAAATCCAGCTTCGGGGTGTCGGTGGACTTCGATCTGGAAGACGCACTGAACCGCCTGGTGGCGGACAAGCTGGTACATGAAGACGAGGACGGAACGTTGACTGCTCTGATGCCGCGCGAAGCGGCCGCCCATCTCGATAAGCGTTGGGACAGTTTCCTCGACGAGTTGCAGGACATCGGCGACAACGAAGGTACCGAGGTCGCTCGCGACCCGACTGCGAGCCGCGCGTGACCACTTACAAGCTGACGTGCGATATTTCCGACCGCGATGCCGCGCGCTCGCTCGCCGGCGCCCTGCAGGAACTGGTGGTGCAAGCGCCGCACGCGCTGACCCTGTTCGAGCAACCCGGCGCGAACGGTGCTGCGCCGACCTGGCGCATCGAAGCCTACTATGACGATGCACCCGACACCGCGGCGCTTGCCGAGGAACTGGGCGCGATCGTTGCCGCTCCCGTGCCTGCGCTCGACGTGGCGCCGGTCGAGGAACTGAACTGGGTGGCCATGTCGCAGGCGGCGCTGCCGCCGGTCGCGGCAGGCCGGTTCACCGTGCACGGCAGTCACGATGCGGGCCGCGTGGCGCGGGGACCGAACGCAATATTGATCGACGCGGGCGAGGCTTTCGGCACGGCGCATCACGCGACGACGTACGGCTGCCTCTCCGCCATCGACCAGCTGACGCGACGGCGGCAGTTTCGCAACGTCATGGATCTCGGCTGCGGCTCCGGCGTGCTGGCCATCGCGACGGCCCGCATGCTGCCGCACGCGCGCATCTTCGCCAGCGACCTCGACGCGCAATCGATCGTGGTGGCGCGGCAGAACATGCAGCTCAACGGCGTCGCGGGGCGCATTGCGGCGCTGGTGGCGGACGGGCTCAACGATCCCCAGCTGCGGCGCGCGGGGCAATTCGACCTGTTCATCGCCAACATCCTGGCGGGGCCGCTCGTGGCGCTGGCACGCGACATTCGACCGGCCGTCGCACCGGGTGGGATGCTGGTGCTGTCCGGGTTGCTGGTGCCGCAGGCGCCGGAGGTCATCGCGGCTTATGTCGCCAGCGATTTCAGGCTGATCGCCCATCGACGCATCCTCGGCTGGTCCACGCTGACGCTGCAACGGCGTTAGCGCTTGGTGCCTGGGGCCGACTCCTCCCGAGAAGGATTGCGCACGCAGCGGCCCGGCGTCATATCTGAACGTCCGGTCCAGGATTGATTGCCGATGAAGACAGAGACGCCGATGTTCCAGACGTTCGAAGCCGGGGGAACTCCGGCCGCGACAGCCGAGCGCGTGAGCGCCCTGCGCGCCGTGATGGCAGCCGCCAAGATCGATGTGTTGCTCGTCCCACGCTCCGACGAGCACCAGGGCGAGTACGTCGCGCCATACGCCGACCGGCTGAATTGGCTGACGGGATTCTCCGGCAGCGCGGGCATCGCAGCCATCGGCGCGAAGTCCGCGGCGGTGTTCGTCGATGGGCGCTACACGGTGCAGGTGCGCGCCGAGTGCGATGCGTCGCTGTTCGAGTTCCCAGGCTTCGGGCGTGACAAAGTCTCCGGCTGGCTGATCGAAAAGCTGCCACGCGGCGGTTCGGTTGGGTTCGACCCTTGGCTTCATTCGATCTCCGCGGTCGTGCAGCTGGAAAGCCAGTTGAAGCCGAAGGGCATCAAGCTGAAGCCGTTGCCCCGCAATCTGGTGGACAAGGTGTGGGGCAAGGCGCGGCCGGCGCCTCCCACCGCTCCCGTCATCGTGCACCCGCAGCGTTTCGCCGGACGCAGCGCCGAGGAGAAGCTGCAGCACGTGCAGAAAGGTCTCTCCGATGCGGACCAGGATGCGGTGATCCTGACGCTGCCCGACAGCATCGCCTGGCTCTTCAACATCCGCGGTTCAGACATCGCCCACAATCCGGTGCCGCTGGCGTTCGCCATCGTGCCGGCGAAGGGCAAGCCGGAGATCTTTATCGCACCGGAGAAGCTGGACCGCGACGCGAAGGCGCATCTGGCCGCCGTTGCGAAGCTGAGCCCGCCGGATGCTCTGAAGGATCGCGTGGCGGCACTGAAGAAATCCAAGAAGCGCGTGCGGCTGGACAATGGTTCGGCTGCGTTCTGGTTTGCGCGCGCGCTCGGCGGCGCCAAGAGCTACGCCGCGGGTACCGACCCGTGCACGGCGCTGAAGGCAGTGAAGAACAAGACGGAGATCTCGGGCGCGCGCACGGCCCACGTGCGCGACGGCGCGGCCTTGGCGCGTTATCTGGCCTGGCTCGATCGCGAGGCGCCGACCGGGACGATCGACGAAATCGAGGCGGTCACGCAGTTGGAGACCGAGCGGTCGAAAACGCAGGCGCTGAAGGAGATCTCGTTCGACACGATTTCCGGCGCCGGGCCGAACGGCGCGATCGTTCACTATCGCGTGTCGCGCAAGACGAACCGCAAGCTGAAGTCCGGCGAACTGTTCCTGCTGGACAGCGGCGCGCAGTATCTGGACGGGACCACCGATGTAACCCTCACGATCGCTATCGGCACGCCGTCGCGCGAGATGTGCGAGCGCTTCACGCTGGTGTTGAAGGGGCATATCGGCATCGCGACGGCGGTGTTCCCCAAGGGTACGCGCGGGATCGACCTCGACCCGTTCGCACGGCGCGCGCTGTGGGAGGCGGGGCTCGACTACGATCACGGGACGGGCCACGGCGTCGGCAGCTATCTGTCGGTGCACGAAGGGCCGCAATCGATCTCGCGCGCGGGCATGGCCGTACTGGAGCCGGGCATGATCTGCTCCAACGAGCCCGGCTATTACAAGGAAGGCGCCTACGGCATCCGCATCGAGAACCTGGTGCTGGTGAAGAAACCGGTCAAGGTTTCCGGCGGAGACCGCGAGATGATGGCGTTCGAGACGCTGACGCTGGTGCCGATCGACCGACGGCTCGTCGTGGCGGAGATGCTGTCTCCGGCCGAGCTGGCATGGCTCAACGCCTACCACGCCGCAGTGCGCGACGTGATCGGCCGCGAAGTCGATCCGGAAACGCGCGTCTGGCTGGAACAGGCCACGGCGGAGATCGGGTAGGCGACACGTCTGAAGAGCGTTACGCATCACGTTCCCCGGCACGACGGGCGTGCGCACCGGTGGGGCTTGCGCGGCGGGTGTAGAGCGTAGCTCCCTCTCCCCATCGCCCTGCACTTGCGATGGGGAGAGGGTTGGGGTGAGGGGCAGCAACTTGCGCTGCGGCGAGAACCTGCCCCTCACCCTAACCCTCTCCCCGTAAAGGACGGGGAGAGGGAACGCGCTCACAACGTAGGTTGGTCCGGCGTAGCGCGATCGAACCTAAGCCACTGCAGGGCTTGATATTCTCACGTTCGTCCACACCTTACACACATGGGCATCGACTCCCGCAACCGCGACTCAGCCATAGGTGAGCGTTCAGCCGTCGTTCCCGTGCGCGTGACGGCGACACGGGGTACGTCCATGATTGCCTACACGGCAATATTCGCCGCCGCGCTGAGCGGCTATGCAGGTGTTGGCCTCTGGGCCGTAGCGCTGACTGCAGTAGCACTCGTTTCGATCTCGCAGGCAGAGCACGCCGGGCTTTACCGTCGCGGCAAGGCGCTCGGCCTCAGCGACGCCACCAACGCAACGATGCTGCAGAGCGCGATGAACGCGCTACTCGCCAGCGGCGGCGCTTATGGTGTGGGGCTGGTGTTGCGGTCTTATCTCGGCGTCTGATCGACACGAACGTGTTGATTCAATTTGATTGCGGGGGCGGAGCAACCACTGTTCCGCCGTTAGGTAATTGTGGACTAGTCACAAGTTGCTGGAGTTCGGATAGCGCTTCGTGGATCCTCTTCACGCCTTCTTTGGCATCGCCTGCTGACGAATTCTTTGCCTGTCCCAGGCTGGAGTATCGGGTGAGCGCATTCATTAAGCTGGAGTTTGCCTGAATCCGATTTTTTAGCTTGATGTTGGCCTTCCCGCGAAGCTCGTGAACGTAAGCCACGTCCAAAATTGAGCTTCCTTCGGGAAAAGCTTGGATCGCGTCGCGATAGGCGACATTGGCGTTGTAGTATGAGGGAGTAGGCAACGCTTCGTGTGCTCGCCCACAATACCTAAGTGCGCGCGCTTTCGCGGCGAAGTTTCCTGCTGAATCGGCGGCGGCCGCAAGCTTTGAGAACTCCACCAATGCTTGAATTGAGTTCCCCAGCTTCAAATGCTGTAGCCCGACGTACTCTTGAGCTTCCAGATCGTGCTCATCAAACTCGTGAGCGGCCTGGAAGTAGGCAAGGGCCTTCTGGTGATCACGTCGTTGATCCGCAATAGCGCCCAGCAATAGATTGGCAACTGCTCTCTGCCGGCCGTGAAGTCGAGCCTTCGCGTGTGCCTTGTTTTCGCGATCCTGACACTTAGCTAGAGATTCAGAAAGAAGAGCCTCGGCACTTGGCAAGCGGCCTTTACGGACGTGCTTTAGCGCACCGTGGAGTTCACGATTGGAAAATATCGTTGGCAGATCCTGCTTCACAGCGGGCTTTGATTGCTGGATGTCACGGGCAGCCCGACGCGCCGCCTCAAGCTTGCTTTCTTCCTTCGCTAGAAATTCAGAAAGCCGTTCCCCCAGCTTGCTTTCGGCGTACCGCCACGCCTTGTAAAAACCGAGTGATGATATCAGCGCGCCGACGACCGCCGCCAAGCCTTGCAGCAGTTTGACTACTGGGATCGTAGTTTCCGGATTCGACAACCACTGAAGCATATTGGCGATCTGTTCGCCGTATTGATTGAGAAGTTCCATCCCGCACCCCGACGCCACGCACTGAAAAAGGTAAACAATGCGTTAATGGATCATCGCGGCGTGGGTTTCTGTCAAGGCGTTCGTTGAGGCGCACGACAATCTCGCAACGGCGAAGTTGCCGATGAGTGATCCTTCACAAATTGGCAGCGATCGACGCGAGACAGGTCGCGCGGAGCCTCGCGCGATCCAACTTCACGGCGCCACCTAGAACGCGTTGGGTCTCGCAAAGGGGGCTCGACCCAACCTACGCGGCGGCGCGAATCTGCAGCGGCGTCGATCGACTCCCGCGCCTACTTCAGGTACCAGCCCCAGGGCTCGGTGCTCTTGTAGGTGAGCACCTGCTTCGGTTCGAGGAAGTTGTTCAGGCCCCAGGTGCCCAGTTCGCGGCCGACGCCGCTCTTCTTCATGCCGCCCCACGGCGGTTCGAGGAAGTTGGGTTGCGAACAGTTGATCCAGCACACGCCGGCCTCGAACGCATCGGCCACGCGTTCGGCGCGGGCGAGATCGGCCGACATCACGGCGGCGGCGAGACCGAACTCGCTGGTGTTGGCGAGCGCGACCGCCTCGTCCTCGCTCTTGAACGTCGTCACCGCAAGCACGGGGCCAAAGATCTCCTCGTTCCAGATGCGCGCCGAGGGCTTCACGTCGGCGAAGATCGTCGGCTCGACGAAGTAGCCGGTGTTGAGATGCGCCGGCCGGCCACCGCCCGTCACGAGCGTCGCCTCGCCCCGTCCGGTCTCGATGTAGCCGGTCACCTTCTTGTGCTGCTGCGCGCTGACGAGCGGACCGAGAAGCGTGCCGTCCTTCATGCCGTCGCCGATGGTGATCTTCTTCGCCTCGGCCGACAGCCGGTCGATCAGTTTGGGGGCGATGCCCTGCTCCACGATCATGCGCGAGGTGGCGCTGCACACCTGCCCCTGGTTCCAGAAGATGCCGAACATGGTCCATTCCACCACCTGCTCGACATCCGCATCGTCGAACACGACGATGGGGGACTTGCCACCGAGTTCCAGGCTGACGCTCTTGATGTCCTGAGCCGCAGCCGTCGCCACGGAAATACCCGTTGCCACCGAGCCGGTGAAGGCCAGCTTGCGCACGTCCTGGTGCAGGGCGAGCCGTGCGCCGGTATCGCGGCCATAACCCGTGACGACGTTGAGCACGCCGTTCGGCAGGCCAGCCGCGTGCGCGATCCGCGCCAGCTCCAGTGCAGTCAGCGGCGTGAATTCGGAGGGCTTCAGCACCATCGTGCAGCCGGCGGCGATGGCCGGCGCGACCTTCCACGCGGCCATCAGCAGCGGATAGTTCCACGGCACGATGAGGCCGGCGACACCTACCGGCATGTACTTCAAGCGGCAGTCGAAGCGGGCGTCGGGCACCTCGATCCTGCTGCCTTGCCGGGCGTCCAGCTCTTCGGCGTAGGTGGCGTAGAGGTTGAAACAATAGGCAGCGTCGCCGATGTCGCCCAGCGCTTCGGGCAGCGGCTTGCCGTTGTCGCGCACCTCGATCTCGGCCAGGGCCTGCTGCTCGGACGTGATGGCCTCGGCGATGGCGCGCAGGATTTTCGCGCGGTCCTTGCCCGTGGTCCGGCGCCACGGTCCCTGCATTGCCGCCTTGGCGGCCGCAACGGCGGCGTCGACATCCGCGGCATTTCCCGCCGCGACCTGGTGGAACACCTGCTCGGTCGCCGGATTGATGACGTCGAGCAGCCCGCCCCCGGCCGACTCCCGCCACTGGCCATCGATGAAGTGTTTGCTCTGCATGTGGTGCCCCCGGTGATGTGGTGGGCGGATAGTAGCGCAAGCATCCGGAATAAGGTGAGGCGGGTTCGGCGGCGCCAGCCCCTTGCGCAGCGGCGGGGCCCACCGCTAGGGTCGCGCCGCATTGTCCATTGGAGCCGAACACGATGCCCGCGACGCCTGTCGATCCCGTTGGCCTGACGCAGGCATTGATCCGCTGCGAAAGCGTGACGCCTGTCGAGGGCGGCGCGCTGACGTTGCTGGAAGGCGTGCTGACGGCGGCGGGCTTCGCGTGTCATCGCATGACATTCACCGAGCCGGGCACGCCCGACGTGCAGAACCTCTACGCGCGCTTCGGCAATCACGGCCGCAACCTGTGCTTTGCCGGGCATACCGACGTGGTGCCCGTTGGCGACGCGAAGTCGTGGACGCATCCACCCTTCGGAGCGGAAATACGCGACGGCATTCTTTACGGCCGCGGCGCCGTCGACATGAAGGGCGGCGTGGCCTGTTTCGTCGCCGCCGCGCTGCGCTACCTGGCGGCCGACGCCAAGCCCGTCGGCTCGCTATCGTTTCTGATCACCGGCGACGAAGAGGGCCCGTCGATCAACGGCACGATGAAGGTGCTCGACTGGCTGAAGGCCCGCGACGAACGTCTCGATGCGTGCCTCGTGGGCGAGCCGTCCAACCCCGAAGCGTTGGGCGACGAGATCAAGATCGGCCGGCGCGGCTCGGTCGTTTGCGAACTGATCGTTCACGGCAAGCAGGGCCACGCTGCATACCCGCAGAAGGCCGACAATCCCGTGCCGAAGCTGGCGCGGCTGATCGACCGCCTGTCCACGCAGACGATCGACACGGGCACGGCGCATTTCCAGCCGTCCAATCTGCAGGTGACGGTGATCGATGTGCCGAATACCGCCTCGAACGTCATTCCGGCCGAAGCGCGCGCGGTGTTCAACATCCGCTACAACGACATCTGGAACAGGCCGCGCATCGAAGAGTGGGTGCGCCTGCAGTGCGACGCCGCAGCGAACGGCCGCGACATTCGCTACGACGTGCGTTTCTCAGGCACGGGCGACGTGTTTCTAACCGAGCCTGGCCGGCTGGTGACGACGCTGGTGGAGTCCGTTCGGGCGGTGACGGGACGCACGCCCCAGCTGACGACGGGCGGGGGAACGTCAGACGCGCGATTCATCAAGGATCATTGCCCGGTGATCGAGTTCGGCCTCGTCAACCGCACGATCCATCAGGTCGACGAGCAGGTGCCCGTTGCCGACCTGGAGCAGCTGACGGACATCTATCATCGCTTCATCGCAGGTTACTTCGCCGCCGCGTGATCCGAGCGCTCGATGGATCACTGCAGAACGCGCGCGGCGCGGCGCTGCTCGTTGCCGGCCTCGGGCGACAGGTAGTAGCTGTTCACCCAGCCTTTGGCACGGCCGTGCGTAATGGGGCACCAGTCGCCTTCACAGGCACCGACAATCTTGACGCCGCGGCCGGCCGGCGGGATCGCGCCGACGGCGGCATGATATTCCGATGGGCCGCTGCGGATATTCAGAACGTCGTCTTCCTCGACGCGCGCGACCTGGTAGGTCGGTTCGTTGAACGTGGGCTTGGCGGGCGTCGCTTTCCGGACGGCGGGCTTTGCAGCCGGCGTCTGCCGGCCGACGTCACGCTGCTTGGCCGATGACGGCGCCGGCTTTGTATCCGCCTTCGCGGGCACGGCTTTCACTGTGGGCTTGGGTTTAACGCTTGCTGCAGGCTTTTGCGGCGGCACGGCTGGCGCGGCCTGTTCATCGGCCGGCTTTGCGTCATCGTTCTCCTGGACGGCAGGCGGGGTCGCCGCTTCGGCACGGGAAATAATCGTCAGGTTCGCAAACGTCGGCTGAGTCTTGGCGGGCTCCGGCTCAGGTGGCGGCGGAGGGGCCTCGGCAATTTCGGGCCGAACGGCGTTGGCGCGCTCCGGCTCGGGCTTCTTCTTTGCCTGCACGATGACCGGCTCGGCGAGAGCGACGATCGTCGCGGTGCCGGTGTCGGCGTCGCCGCCCTGCTCGGCCCAAGCGATGTGATTGCCGTCGCGGCTGAGTTTCAGGCAGCGGCGCTCGGCGTCGAACCAGCGGAACCACTTGAAGCAGAGTTGATCGCCCATCACCCACCAGCGGCCGCGGTCGCGCTCCGCGCCGAGCATCGATGCGAGTTTGCCGGCTTCGCCGGTCATGGTGCCGTCGGTGGAGAAGCGAACGGGAACGACGGTGCCCAGCGGCGTATCGATTTCGATGGCGGAGCCGGGAACGAGGATGCGCAAATCCTGTTCGGACAACGGCGTCGGCTCAGCTGCGTGGGCCCACGCACCGCTCGTGACGACAATCGCAGACGCGATGAGCGAACGAAACAACTGAAACCTCGGCAACCTGAGCCCCCTGCGCTAGATGCGCCAGGAGTGTGGCAGGAAGACGGTTGATAATTCGTTCTTTTCGCGTGGCCGATCAGGTGTCTAGCGACGTGGCGAAGCCGTCGCTATAAGAGGGATCGGCGGGCCCCGTAGCTCAGCCGGATAGAGCACCAGATTCCTAATCTGGGGGTCGCAGGTTCAAATCCTGCCGGGGTCGCCAACTGATGCGCAATTTGGTGCTGCGGCGGAAGCGACCGGAGCGCGTCCGCATTCTAAATGCTAATGCGTTAACTGACGTTTTTCTCATGCGCGCGCCAACGCCTTATGCGTGAGTATGGGCGTCATAACACTATGTGCTATTTGGCGAACAACGCCTGCCGGTGCGGCGGGTTCGTCAACCGGAACGAGACTTGTCTGGCGGATGGACAAGCGTCATAACCAAGTTACTCATTTCCTAGCCCGGCAAGTAGTCGCTGACGCAAACACCTTGTATTAGATTGATCGTAAGTTTTGGGCGACATACGTCGCGTGATTTTTAAGAACCGCGCTCGTACGTCGACAACTCGGGCTAACCGGACCGACGATTGTTCGTAGTGGAGTAGATGGGCGTTATGATTTCGGCGCGGGCGGATGTTGACGGTTGGCGCGTCAATATCAAAAGCCAGGAAGACGCCATTCGTGCCGTCAGCGACGCCGCGTCGCGCGGTCAAAGTTCGACGTTCTTTACGCTGAATCTCGACCATCTCGTCAAGCTGCGCACCGATTCCAAGTTTCGTGACGCCTATCGGGAAGCAACGTTCGTCAGCGCGGATGGCGCGCCGATCGTGCACATTGGCCGGCGCACGTGCAAGGATCTGCAGCTCACGACCGGCTCCGACCTGATGTTGCCGCTGTGCATGGCCGCCGCCGAGGCCAATCATTCGGTCTTTCTTTTCGGCAGCTCGGACAGCGTCCTCAAATCGACTGTGGAGGTCCTTAAAGCGGCGACGAGCGGGCGCCTTAAGATCGCCGGAGCCGTCGCCCCGCCGTACGGATTCGATGCGGAAGGTGAACTCGCCGACCGCTACATCGAGGATATCCGCCAGTCCGGGTGCCGGCTGTGCTTCGTCCTTCTGGGGGCGCCCAAGCAAGAGCTATTTGCCGCACGTGCCATGAGACGCGGGGTGAACTGCAGCTTTATCTGCGTCGGCGCCGCGGCCGATTTCCTTTCGGGCAGGATCGTTCGTGCACCGAGCGTTTTTCAACGGCTGGGGCTCGAGTGGCTGTGGCGCGTTGCTCGCGAGCCGCGCCGTTTGGGCCCGCGCTATGCCAAGTGCGCCGTGCTGCTCGCCGACATCGAGTGGCGACGCCGTTTCGGAGCGGCTGCCGCTAGAAACGGCACACACCAAACTGATTAACCTGACAGATTAACAAAGTGTTATGACGGCCCTGTCGACCTAACCTGCGGTATTAAGTAAGTTGAAAACCGCGCTGCGTTCATTAACAAATATCAGGTAGCGTGCGCGGTACTATTTGGTGACTGTGCGATGCTGCGATCGCTCAGAGTGTGTGCCGTTGAGGGCTTTGGCGTAATGAGCAAAGTGTTTCGCTTTTCGTTTCTGGCAGTCGTGACGGCCGTGATCGGCTTTCCTTTCATGGCCGAAGCGCAAGAGCCGTATCGCCTCGATTCCCAGGAACGCCTTCGCGTCCACGTGCACGAGTGGCCGGCGCTTACCGGCGAATTCGTGGTGAACGCGACCGGCACGCTGAACTTGCCGCTGATCGGCTCCGTCCCGGCGAAGGGCCTGAGCACGGCGGAACTCGCTTCCGACATCTCGAAGCGCCTGCAAGAAAAGGCCAAGCTCGGAGAACCTCCCGAGGCCATCGTCGACATTACGCAGTATCGGCCCTTCTACATCCTCGGCAACGTCGAGCGTCCTGGTGTTTACGACTACCGGCCCGACATGCTCGTTCTCAACGCCGTCGCCATTGCGGGCGGTCATTACCGTATGGGTTGGGCCACCGAGCGCGATGTGATTGCTGCACGCGGCCAATCGTTGAATGCCGTGGCACAGCTTGATCAGCTCAAGG
Source organism: Pseudomonadota bacterium (assembly GCA_021816505.1). Classification (GTDB taxonomy): domain Bacteria; phylum Pseudomonadota; class Alphaproteobacteria; order Rhizobiales; family Hyphomicrobiaceae; genus JAKAXS01. The sequence continues at coordinate 1,619 of JAKAXS010000026.1, read as the reverse complement.
CCAGGGAAGTGCGAGTGAGGGCCGAGCTTAACGGCGATGAGACGTTCCCGGCCACCGAGCCGAGTGCGTCTGCGCGCGTCGCACAGATCTTCGAGCAGGAACGCAATCTGTTCAAGTCGCGGCTCGAGCAGCACCGTAACAATCATCATGCGCTCGGCGAGTCCCTCAACTTTCTGAGGGGCGAGATCGAGTCGTTGGAAGGGCAGATCGTCGCTGCAAAAAAACAGGAAGTTTCGATCAAGAAGGAGTTGGACGACACGCGCAGTCTGGTCGAGCGCTCGCTCGCGCCGGCGCCGCGCATCCTTCCAATCGAACGCACGCTCGCTCAATTCGAGCGCGAGCAGAAAGAGATCGCCACGGCGATCATGCGCGCCCGCCAGCAGATGACGACCATTTCGATGCAACGGCAGACCCTGATCGACGAGCGGCGCAGCGGCGCACTCACCGAGCTGCAAACGCTGGAAGGTCAGCGCAAGGAGCTGGAACAACAGGTTGCTACCGCGGCGAATGTCTTGGAGTCGTCGAGCTCTCAGGAAATCGCCGATGTCGAGAGCGAGCCGAAGTATACAATTATTCGCAATCGCAATGGTACGCCGACCGAGATATCGGCCAAGGAGACGACGTCTCTTCAGCCTGGTGATATTCTGAAGGTGATACGTGCGCATCAACCGGCGCCTTCGGGCAAGACTGCCGACGGTGCGCGCTCCGAGAACAAGACCACGACCGTGGTTCAAACACCCTAGCAATATGCGTGTCTAAGAGTGCTGCGGAGGCACGTTGAAATGCTCCAGAAGTTGGGTGACAAATTCGACGGGGGATCGAACGGCGGCGGCGCGGCCGATCCGTTCAGCCAGTACAATGTTCGCTGGATGATCAACGCCGCCCTGCTCCACCGCTGGCCCATCCTGGCGGTGCCGGCCGTGGTGATGGCCCTCGCCAGCCTGTTCGTGATGATGCGTCCCGCCACGTATCTCGCCTCCACGCAGCTCGAACTGACGAACCTGCGCCTCACGTTCAGCCGCGAGGACGCGTTCTTCGTCGAGACGCAGACCGACCCCGCGTTTCTCGAAACACAGCTTCAGGTGATCCGGTCAGACCGTGTCGCTCTGAGTGCTCTCACAACGCTTGGCGTGGTTAGCCCCGAGTCGACCGTCACTGAACGGGCCGAGGCGCTGGAGACGTTTCGCGTGCGCTACAGCGTGGATCGCGCAGGGCAAAGTAACGTCGTCCAGATCAACTATCAGGCAGCGACGCCCGAGCTGGCGGCCAGTGTCGCCAACGCAATTGCGACGAGCTACATTTCCGAACTCGAAGCGGCGCGACTTGCGTCCGCTCAGTCCGGCACGAGCTGGCTGCGCGAACGGCTGCGGGAAGTCGGACCAAAGGCGCGGGTGATTGCCGAAGCGCTGCCACCGCACCACAAGAACAATCTGCGCGGCATCATCATCATCCTGGCGGCCGGCGTGATCGGTGGAGGCCTTGCGGTCGTTGGCGCCATAGCCTGGCAGATCATCACGGGCCGGATTCAGACCCCTGAGGAGGTCGAAGACGTCACGGGTGTCAGCTGCCTCGGGCTATTTCCACGCCTACCGGCGACAACTGCCCGGCCCACCAAGGGA
>JAKAXS010000458.1 GCA_021816505.1 Pseudomonadota bacterium | reverse complement strand
AGTCCTCAGGCATCGAGGCGGAACTTCTGGGCGCCGTCAGCGCGGGCGACGCGGTGATGATCAAGGGATCGAACGGCTCGCGCATGGCGCCGCTGGTGGCGGCGATGAAGACGAAGTTTGCAGGGTAGCGAACGGCCGTCGGACGTTCGTCATTTGGGACCGGGGAACTAACGCAATGCTCTACTGGCTGGTGGACTTCTCCGACCAGATCGGCGCGCTCAACGTCTTCCGCTACATCACGTTTCGGACCGGCGGCGCGATCTTCACCGCGCTGGTGTTCGTATTGCTGTTCGGCCCGGGGATCATCGACACACTGCGCGTGAAGCAGGGCAAGGGCCAGCCCATTCGCGACGACGGGCCGAAATCGCATCTGTCCAAAGTCGGCACGCCGACGATGGGCGGCCTCATCATCCTGTCGTCGGTGACAGTCGCCTCCCTGCTGTGGGCCGACCTCTCCAACGCCTACGTCTGGATCGTGCTGGCGGTGATGCTAAGCTACGGCGCGATCGGGTTCTATGACGACCTGTTGAAGGTGACGAAGCGCACATCGGCCGGCTTTGGCGGGCGCATCCGCCTCGCGCTGGAAATCGGCGTGGCTGCCGTAGCGGGCTATTTCCTGATGCGGCTTGGCCCGGAAGGCCTGGCAGACGTCTTGACGGTGCCGTTCTTCAAGAACGTGATCATTCCGTTGGGCTTCGCTTTCGTCCTGATGGCGGCGTTCGTCATCGTCGGCGCAGGCAACGCCGTCAACCTGACGGACGGGCTCGACGGGCTCGCCATCGTGCCGGTGATGATCGCCGCCGCGACGTTCGGGCTGATCGCCTACCTGATCGGCAACGTGAAGTTCGCCGGCTACCTGCAGATCCACTACGTGGCCGGCACCGGCGAACTGGCGGTGATCTGTGGGGCACTGATCGGCGCAGGACTGGGCTTCCTGTGGTTCAACGCCCCGCCCGCGATGATCTTCATGGGCGACACCGGCTCCCTGGCGCTCGGCGGCGCGCTCGGCGCCATCGCGGTGGCGACCAAGCACGAGATCGTGCTGGCCATCGTAGGCGGCCTCTTCGTGCTGGAGACGGCGTCCGTCATCATCCAGGTGGCCAGCTTCAAGTTGACGGGCAAGCGCGTGTTCCGCATGGCGCCGCTGCACCACCACTACGAGCAGAAGGGCTGGAAGGAGAGCACCGTCGTGGTCCGATTCTGGATCATTTCGGTCATTCTGGCGCTGATCGGGCTGGCCTCGCTGAAATTGCGCTGAAGGGCGACCAAATCGGCAAGCGGACGTCCGCCCGCGCGCATCGTAAGATCAAAGACTTGCACGTGCTGTTGAAGTAGCGGATTGATCACACCGCTTTCCTTTCAGCGTTGAGGTAGATTGCGCTCATGATTCGCGTTGCGACCTTTGCTGGCCGTAGGGTGGCCGTATTCGGCCTTGGGGGATCGGGGCTGGCCACGGCGCGTGCGCTGATGGCCGGCGGCGCCGACGTCGCCGCGTGGGACGATGGCGACGCCGGGCGTGCCGCAGCCGAAGCCGCGGGCGTTCCGCTGGAAGATCTCAAGACTTCCGATTGGAGAGGGTTCGCGGCGCTGGTGCTTTCACCCGGCGTGCCGCTGACCCATCCCGAACCGCACTGGACGGTGAAGCTGGCGCGGTCTGCCGGCGTCGAGGTGATCGGCGACGTGGAGTTGTTCGCGCGCGAGCGGGCGGCGGTCATCAAGGGTATCGGGTTGTCGTGCCCGCTGATCTGCATCACCGGCACGAACGGCAAGTCGACCACCACGGCGCTGACGGCGCATATTCTCAAGACGGCCGGTTTCGACGTGCAGATGGGCGGCAATATCGGCACGCCGATACTGGAGCTGGAACCGCCGGTCGTGCACGAAACGATCGGCGAAAGGCGTTTTCACGTCATCGAGGTTTCCACCTTCCAGCTCGATCTGGCACCCAGCCTGAAGCCGACGTTCGGCGTGCTGCTGAACCTGACGCCGGATCACATCGATCGGCACGGTACGTTCGAGAACTACGCGGCGATCAAGGAAAAGATGATCGCCGCCTCGCATTTCGCCATCATCGGCGTCGACGACGAGCATTGCCGACACGTCTACAGCCGGCAAGCGATCCAGCGCTCCGGCAACGCCAATGACCAGGTGCCTACCGGCATTTCCGGCGACAAGCCGGTGGACCCGGGCATCGGCGTGTTGCGAACGAAGGTCGGCACCACGCGAGACAAGGAGTTTCGCCCGCTCGTCGATCTGGCGGGCGTCGGGGCACTTCGCGGGGCGCACAACGCGCAGAACGTGGCCGCCGCGCTGGCCGCAACCATGCCGATGCTGAGCATGCGCGCGTTTTCCGAAGACCCGGCCAACGCCAACGCCTATCTCGAGGCGCTGCTCGAGAAAGCCATCGCGACATTTCCCGGCCTGCCGCATCGCATGGAAGAAGTCGGTCACGTGGATCGTGTGCTGTTCATCAACGACAGCAAGGCGACCAACGCCGACTCGACGGAGAAGGCGCTCAGCGCGTTCGCACGCGACATCTACTGGATCGTCGGCGGCAAGGCGAAGGACGGCGGTATCACCGCGCTTGCGCCCTACTTCCCGCGGGTCGCCAAGGCGTACCTGATCGGAGAGGCGAAGCACGACTTCGCCGCGACGCTGAAGGACCACGTCGACATCAGCTGCTGCGGTACGCTGGAGAATGCGGTGGCGGCCGCAGCCAAGGACGCGGCGCTGAGTTCGGGCGCGGAACCTGTCGTGCTGCTGTCGCCGGCATGCGCCTCCTATGATCAATTCAAGAACTTCGAGGTGCGCGGCGACACGTTCCGCAGTCTCGTCGCAGCGTTGCCCGGAGTCGCGCTCAAGGGGAGCGCCGGATGAGGATTTCCCGCGCGGATCGCAGCCGGCTGGCGGATTGGTGGTTCACGGTGGACCACGTGCTGCTCGCCGCCATCATGGCGATCGTGGGCGCGGGGATCATCCTGTCGTTGGCGGCGAGCCCGGCCGTGGCGTTGAAGAAGGGCTTCGAGGCCTACTATTTCGTCGAACGCCACGTCTTCTTCACGGGTGCCGGCCTCCTCATCATGCTGCTGGTGTCGCTGCTGTCGCCGGCCGGCGTAAGACGGCTCGCGCTGACACTCGTCATCGTTTCGTTCGGGCTGCTGCTCTTGGTGCACTTCGAGGGAGCCGAGATCAATGGCGCCAAGCGATGGCTGTCGTTCGGCGGCCACTCGTTCCAGCCATCGGAGATCGCCAAGCCGGGGTTTGCGGTGATCGCCGCGTGGCTGTTCGCGGAAGCGC
>JAKAXS010000457.1 GCA_021816505.1 Pseudomonadota bacterium | reverse complement strand
TACTCGGATGATTGAGCTTTAGGCGCGCGGTCACCGTGCTCAGGCCGGAGACACTGCTGGATTCGACGTAGTCGATGCCGGTGATCGACGAAACGGCGCGTTCGATCGGCGTCGTGACGAAGCCGCGGATGACGTCCGCCGACGCTCCGACGTAGATCGTGGTGATGACGACCGACGAGCTTTCGATGCGCGGATACTGCTGGATGGGCAGCTGCGTAGCCGCCCGCAGACCCAGAAACACCAGCGCCAGGTTCACGACGATCGCCAGCACAGGGCGACGGACGAAGATCTCGATGCCCCTCATGGCCCGCGCTCCCTACTTAGTTGGTGGTGACCTGGTCCGCGCCCGCTGCGGCGGGTGCCGCTTCGCTTTGCACGAGCGCGCCATCGCGCAGCTTGAACGAACCCGAGGTCGCGATGCGCTCGCCGACGACGAGCCCTTTGGTCACGGCGATGTCGGTGCCGACAACCGGTCCGGTTTCGACGACGCGCTGGCGTGCGCGCAGCTTTCCGTCCTCGGTCACCATCACGAACACGTGCTGTCCGTATGGAGACCGCCGCACGGAGTTCATCGGGACCAGGACAACCGTCTTGTCGGTGTCAGTCGTGGCGATCACGTCGACAAAGATGCCGGGGCGAACGACAGCACCAAGACCCGTCGCGACGGCGCGGAAGCGCACGGTACGGTTCGCGCGGTCGGCGCTATCGTCCTCGGCCACGATCTTGGCGGCCGCGCTGCCGGACGGAATGGCGACGCTTTCCAGCTTGACGCTGCTTCCCGTGCGCAGGAATGCGGCGCTGTCCTGCGGCAGCGTGAAGTCCACGAAAATGTCGTCATCTACGCCCTGCAAGGTCGCGATGCGCGTGCCGACGTCGAGATAGGCGCCGGGCTGCAGATCGGTGATGCCGATACGCGCGCGGAACGGCGCGGCGATGCGCTTCTTGTCGATCGCGACTTCCAGGTTCTTCGATCGGGCCGACGCGGCCGCGAATTCCTCGCGCGCTCTGTCGAACTCCTGCTCTGAAAAGGCGGCGGAGTTCGTCAACGCCTGGCGACGGTCCAGCGTGAGCTTTGCCAGGCGCGCGTCAGCCTCGGCGGCGGCGAAGGCCTCGCGCTCCTGGCGCACGTCGAATTGCACGAGCAGTTGGCCGGCCTCGACGACGCTGCCGGAGGTGAAGCCCAGTTCGGCGATCGTGCCGGCCAATTCATTGCGGATTTCGAGCTGACGCTTGGCGACCACGGTGCCGATCGCGCGCGTGCTCGGCACCCAGCTGCCGGTGCGCGCCTCGGCGATCGCGACGGCTTCCGCCGGCTCGGGTGTGGCGGCTGCAGCCGCAGCGGCGGCCTGCAACTCTGCATATTTGTAATAAGCAAAGCCCGCCGATATGCCTGCGATGGCCAATATCACGACCAGCCACGCGGAGATTTGTCTCAACATCTCGTCCTCGCCGAGTTGACGTGGTGAGCGACCGCCAGTCGCGACCGAGGGGGCGGCAGGCGTTGTCGCAGAAGTTCACCTAAGCGTAAAGAGGCTCTCTTCCTTATCGAGGCCTGCCCGCTCGCACGGGCAACACTACGACGGTCGACCCAACGGCGGATCGACACGAAAGATAAGATATTTGACTGGGCTAGCGGTCGCCGATTGTGGCGGAAAGGTGTTCCCGCAGGATGGCGGCGTTAATAGGTTTGTGTACGACAGGAACGTTGCGGTACCGCTCAGGAATATTGACGGCGTCGCGATAACCGGTTGCGAAAATGAACGGCACGCCGCCGTCCATCAAGGCGTCTGCAATACTGGCGGAGGTTTCCCCCGACAGGTTGAGGTCGAGCACCGCGCAATCGGGTTTTGCCTTGGCGATCTCGTCGAGCGCCAGTGCGACGGAGGGGCAGGATCGGACGGACGCTGCGCCGAGCGTGCGGAGAAGCTCCTCGACGTCCATCGCGATCAGCGCCTGGTCTTCCACCAGCAGGACGTCCTTGCCCGCCAAAAAGTGACCCTCGACAGAGCGGACCGAGGCGGTGTCGGCTATGACGGATGCCTCACGTACGTTGGCGGCCGGAACGAGGAACTGTGCGCTCAGGCCCTCAGGGGCGTAATTGACGTCGGCTTTGCCGCCCAGGTCGTAGACGATGGTGCTCTCGATCAGCGTACTGCCGAACCCGCGCCGCTCTGGTGGGGAGACGGGCGGGCCGCCGGCTTCATGCCAATCGATGATGCAGTTGCCGTCCTGATCCAGCCTCCATGCGATCGAAAGCTGACCTTCCGGGACCGACAGCGATCCATACTTTGCGGCGTTCGTCATCATCTCATGCAGAAGCAGCGCCATCACGCCGAAGGCGCGTTCGTTGAGGCCCAGCGCGGGGCCGGCCGTAACAACGCGGTCGGCCCCACCGCCGAAGCGATAAAGGCTCGCTTCCGCACCGACCAACGTCGCCAGCGTGCCGCCTTCTCCGCCGAGCGACTGGTCATGCGCAAAGGCCAAGGCCGACAGCCGGCCTTCAAGCGCGTGCGTGTAATCCTTCACCGTGTCCGAACTGGCGCCTGTCTGCAGAGCGAGAGACTTCACCAATGCGATGATGTTTTTTACGCGATGGTTGAGTTCGTCGTTCAGAAGGCGCCGGCGCCGATCGGCCTGTGTGCGCTCCTCGGCGGTGGCCTCCTTGTAGCGAAGGATAACGTCGCGGAGATATGAGCGCGTCGCCTCGGCGACGGCGATCTCGGAATCGGTCCATGGCGTCGAGTGCCATCGCACGTCCTCGCGCCAGGCGTCAAAGCTGCCGCGAGGCGTGAGCCGTGGTCCGCTCGGGCCTTGCACAACCGTCTTAACCGGCTGCCCCGCCCATTCGATGTTGTAGGCCTCCTCGCTGCGAAACAGCATGAGGTAGTCACTCGACGAGATCGGGATCGCCAGCATGCCGGCGATCTGGGTGCCGTATCCGCTCTCGGCGCCGAAGGTGGAACGCAGATCGTCCGTCGACCAGATCGCGTCGGGCGCATTCGCTTTCAGATGCGCGATCAGGTCGTGCGCGCCGTCACGCGCCGGCGCGTTGCCGATCATGTGCCAGGCATTGTTGATCCACAAGCCGGCACCTGTCGACGGAATGAGCGTAGCCAGCTTTGGCAAACGGTCGATGAGGGCGGCGTCCGCGGACGCGCCGGGTTCGAGGGACGTGACAATATCGTCGAGCCGCTGCCGTGCTGCAGCAGACGCGACATACTGCGCGCGCCGCTCCGCGATCGCGACCTGGAGCGAGAAATACTGCCCGAACAGCTCCGCGCTGATGCGCAATGGCAGGGGC
>JAKAXS010000456.1 GCA_021816505.1 Pseudomonadota bacterium | reverse complement strand
TTCCGATCTCCTGCTCGTCTCCGCCCAGACCGGCTCCGGAAAGACGGTGGCCTTCGGACTGGCCATCGCCCCGACGCTGCTCGGAGAAGCGGAGCGTCTGCCGCCAGCCGCCCAGCCGTTGGCCCTGATCATCGCGCCCACCCGCGAGCTTGCCATGCAGGTGCAGCGCGAGCTCGATTGGCTCTATGCCGACACCGGGGCGCGCATCGTGACCTGCGTCGGCGGCATGGACGCGCGCGCGGAAGCACGCCAGCTCAGCTCGGGTGCTCATATCGTGGTCGGTACGCCCGGACGCCTGCGCGACCACCTGGAAAGACACCGGCTCGACCTGAGCAAGCTCGCCGCCGTCGTGCTCGACGAGGCCGACGAGATGCTCGACCTCGGGTTCCGCGAAGATCTGGAATTCATTCTCGACGCAACCCCTGCAGGCCGCCAGACGCTGCTGTTCTCGGCCACCATGCCACGCGAAATCGAAACGTTGGCACGGCGCTACCAGCGCGAAGCCGTTCGCATCGAAACGGCGAGGCGCAACGAGCAGCACGCCGACATCGACTATCGCGCCATTCGTGTCGTGCCGGGCGACACCGAGAATGCCGTCGTCAACGTCCTCAGGTTTCACGAGGCAAGCGCCGCGATCGTGTTTTGCTCGACGCGCGAAGCCGTGAAGCGGACGCACGCGCGCCTCGTCGAACGCGGCTTCTCCGCCGTGGCCCTTTCGGGAGAGTTGACCCAGAACGAGCGCACGCATGCGCTGCAGGCTCTGCGTGATGGCCGCGCCCGCGTCCTCGTCGCGACCGACGTGGCGGCGCGCGGGCTGGACTTGCCGGCGCTCGCGCTCGTCATTCACGCCGATCTCCCCAACGATTCCGAGACGCTTCTTCACCGTTCGGGCCGCACGGGCCGGGCCGGCAACAAGGGCTTGTCCATGTTGATCGTGCCCTTCAATCGCCGGCGCAAGGCCGACACTTTGCTGGCCGGCGCCAAGCTCAAGGTCACGTGGGGCCCGGCACCGACGGCCGAGGAGATCCGCGCGCGCGACCAGGAACGATTCCTGGCGAGTTCCGCCTTCACCGATCCGGCGACGGAAGAGGATCTGAAGCTGGCCCAGGCTCTTCAGACCGGCCGCACGGCAGACGAGATCGCCCTCGCTCTGGTCCGCATCCACCGTGGCCAGCTTCCCGCGCCGGAAGATTTGGCCGAGGATTCCGGCCCGCCGCCACGCCGCGATGATCGTGCGCGAGGACCGCGTGAACGCGGCGACTTCCGGCAAGACCGCTCGCAAGGTCGAGACGAACGCGCCGGCTCGCGCGACAGTCGCCCCCCGCGCAAGGTGTGGGACAACGGCCGCGAGATGGTGTGGTTCGGAATCGATATCGGACATGAGCGCAAGGCCGATCCTCGCTGGCTGCTGCCGCTGCTCTGCCGCGCCGGCAACGTGACCAAGGCCGAGATCGGCGCGATCAAGATTTTCGATCGCGACACGCGCTTCCAGATCGCTGCCGAATTCGCCGACACGTTCGCTGACGCCGCGCGCGCCATGAAGCCCAACGAAGGGCGGATTTCTCGCATTGGCGCCTCCATGGGGGAAACCGCTCCCGTGCGGAGCAATCCGAACCATACCGTTTGGAAGCGGAAAGCCGACGGGGCGCAAACCGCAACCTCGTCCGATCCGCAAACGGTTCCTCGCGGGAAGGCGCCCTGGCGCGACAAGACCAAAGCGAAAGGTGGCGGCCATCCCCATCGCAAGGGTGACGCTCCGAAAACGCAACCCAATGGTCCCAGGCCTCCAGCCGGCTCATCGAAGCCGAACGGCGCGCACAAACCCACGTCGAAATATGCGCATAAGAAAAAGCGCCGGGCCGCCTCTTAGGCTTAGGAATTGCTTCTCCAACGTGGACCGTCTACGCACCGTCTTGAACACGCGATAGACCATCCGAACCGTCGGCAAATCGCGCTCTCTCAACGAACGCGAGTCCCGGCGGGTTGCCTCGCCGATCAAACGGCGGCGGACCGCAACCAGAGTCTTGCCGCTAACTCACCCAAGCAGTGGAGCACCATGAAAGAGTTTAGAGACAATCAATTGAGCGCGAGACTGAGCCGGGCGGCGACGTCCAAGCAGCAGATGCTTGCAAGATCCAAATTGCCCGATGCCAATGATCCGGCCGTCATCCAGCGCAAAGCAGAGCGGGAAGCGATTGCGGTCGCCAAAGCCGAACGCACGGCAGCGAAAGCCCAAGCTGCGCTCGAACGCGCGGCGCGCGAGGCCGCTGAACAGATCGAGAGAGAGGCTGAAGCCAAGCGCGCAGCCCTTGCGATTGCCGACCAAGAAGTCGCCGCCGCCGCCGAACGCAAGCTCGCCCGCGACGCTCGCTACGCCGCCAGGAAGATGCGGAAGGCCTGACCGCGGACCGCGATACCCTTTGAGCACAACATCAGCCCAGGCAGCGGAAAGAGTCGCCCTACTTTCCAAATAACGAATCGACGATCTTCGTCACGCCCATCAGCACGTCGAGCCGCACCTTCATGAAATTGCTCCGCTGCTCGATCTTGTCCTGCCCGAAGACGAGCGTGCGATCACGGAGGACACGATCGTCCCGCCATTCCGGGCTGCCGGCGAAGGCGGGCTTGCCGGTCTTGGCGAACTGCAACATGTAGCCGGACGCCTTGCGCGCATATTCACGATCGCGTTCGGCGTAACTGCTGTCGACCGTGTCGAGGAAATAGATGATCTCTCCGCCGTGCGGGACACCGTCCTTCCATTTCGGCCTGTTCTTCTCCGCCACGTAGTCGAAATAGTAGCGCCACGTCGGCGCTCGCTTCGCATGGCGGTCGGCCACCCAGCGCGAGTTCATCGTGAACACGATATCGCGTAGCGCCTGCGCCGGCATCTCGTCGGCGGGCACGCCCGGATAGAGAAGCTTCAATGCAAAGCCCGCCGCGCCGAGCTTCTTCATGATCTCTTCTGGCGATACACCGAATGCCGCGATGACGCTCGAATCATTGCTCGTGTTACCGATGATGAGCGGCAGGCGTGCCTCACTGCCGGCCTGGAACGTCTCGGCGATCGAGCGCGGCAGCATGGCGTCTCCGACGATGCCGACCGGGCCAAGCGCCGCGTCCTTGTCTGCAATGTCGAAGAACCGATCGGCTGACACCTTGCGCAGGTCGTCGAGCGAGGCATTCGCGCCATCGAGCCCGACTGCGCTGGCGATCTTGCTGGAAACCTCGCGACCTTTGTCGAGCTTTGCGTCGGGCAGAATGTACACGCTCTCGGCGATGCCCTTGTGGAACAATCCGCGCGACAG
>JAKAXS010000455.1 GCA_021816505.1 Pseudomonadota bacterium | reverse complement strand
TGGGCGCTGCTGTCGTGGCGGTGGAGGTAGGCGATGCGTGGGATGGGCTTGATTGGATCGGTCGGCTTGTCCATGACGATGATGGCCGCAGTGCCCAGGCCCGACTTCAGCTTGACGAGCGAGTCGAAATCCATCGTCAGATCCTGGCAATTGGCCGCCGGGATCATCGGCATCGACGAGCCGCCGGGGATGATCGCCAGGAGGTTGTCCCAGCCGCCGCGCACCCCACCGCAATGCTCCTCGATCAGCTGACGGACAGGGATGCCCATCTCTTCTTCGACGACGCAGGGCCGCTCGACGTGGCCGGAGATCTGGAACAGCTTGGTGCCGGTGTTGTTCGGCAGGCCGAGCGACGCGAACCAGTGCGCGCCGCGCCGCAGGATATCCGGGACGACGGCGATGCTCTCAACGTTGTTGACGGTCGTCGGTGCGCCATAGAGGCCCACGTTGGCCGGAAACGGCGGCTTCAGGCGCGGCTGGCCCTTCTTGCCTTCCAGGCTTTCCAGCAGCGCCGTTTCCTCGCCGCAGATGTAGGCGCCAGCGCCGTGATGCACGTAGAGGTCGAAATCCCAGCCGTGAATGTTGTTCCGGCCGATCAGCCGGGCATCGTAAGCCTCGTCGATGGCCCGCTGCAGCGCTTCCCGCTCGCGAATGAACTCGCCGCGCACATAGATGTAGGACGTGTGCGCCCGCATGGCGAACGAGGCGATCAGCGCGCCTTCGATCAACAGATGCGGGTCATTGCGCATGATCTCGCGATCCTTGCACGAACCCGGTTCGCTCTCGTCGGCATTGATGACGAGGTAGGACGGACGTGGATCGTTCTTCGGCATGAACGACCACTTGAGGCCCGTCGGGAAGCCGGCGCCGCCGCGGCCGCGCAGGCCCGACGCCTTCATCTCGTTGATGATCCAGTCGACGCCCTGGTTGATCAGCAGCTTGGTGCCGTCCCATGACCCGCGCGAGCGCGCGCCTTTCAACCCGGCATCGTGGAAGCCGTAGATGTTGCGAAAGATGCGGTCTTTGTCTTCGAGGAGCATCCGCTAGTCCTTCGACCCACGTGGTTTGTCGCCAGCTTGGTTCTTAGGCCGCCAACCTGTCGCCAGCTTGGCCGCCTGTTCGGTCCACTTGTCGCGTTCCGCCGACCCGAAGCTATCGCCCAGCGCATCCTCGACCCAGCGCATCTGGGCGGCGGACAGCTTGGCGATCTGGTCGAAGTGGTAGATGCCGAGGCGGTTGAGCCCTTTCGAGAGTTTCGGTCCCACGCCCCAGATCAAGGTCAGGTCGTCGCCCTTGCCGTCGCGCGGCTGATCCAGTGTTTCCGGCTTGCTGGATTCTTTCTCGCCAGACGTCTCGGCGGGTGTCTTCGTCGCCGGAGGCGTCGCTTTCACGGCCAGCATCTTGGTTTTGATAGCGCTCAGTTGGTCGGCGCTCAGCGCCTTGCCACCGCTACGCTCCTCCAATTCCTTGATGAGACCGGCATTGGCCGCGGCCGCGAGAGCAGCCGGATGAACCGGCGGCGCCGCGGGAGGAGCCGCTGCCGGTGCCGCCGCAGCAGGAGGAGCCGCCGGAGGCGCTGGCGTCGGAGCTGGTGCTGGTGTCGGCGTTGACGACTGCGCCGCCTGGGCCGCCATCTGCTCGAAACGCTTGCGCCAGGCACCGATCGCGGAGCCGTCGTAGAGTGCTGGATCGTTCAGCGTTGTCGGTTTGCCGGCGGGAGCGGAGACTTGGCGGCCCGTCTGTGAACCAGGCTTCGGCGCCTTGCCCGTGGCGAATCCTTCGAGAACCTTCTCGAACGAAGCGGGCGTCAGATCCTCGTAGGTGTCCTTGAAGATCTGCACCATCGGCGCATTGGCGCACGATCCCAGGCACTCGACCTCTTCCCACGAGAAATTGCCATCCTCGGACAGTTCGTGCGCGTGAGGCGCGATGCGGCTCTTGCAGACCGCGATCAATTCTTCCGAGCCACGCAGCATGCACGGCGTGGTCCCACACACCTGCACGTGCGCCTTGCGGCCGACCGGCGCCAGTTGGAACATCGTGTAGAACGTCGCGACTTCGTAGACGCGGATGTATGCCATGCCGAGCATATCGGCGATGACGCGGATCGCCGGCTCGGTGAGCCAGCCGTCGTTCTGCTCCTGCGCCTTCCACAAGACAGGGATGACTGCGGAGGCCTGTTTGCCGGGCGGATACTTGGCAACGGTGTGCTGCACCCAGGCGAGGTTCTCGCTCGTGAAAGCGAAGCTCGAGGGCTGCTCGGGGTGGAGGCGGCGGACGGCCATGGCGCTCCTTAAAGGGCGAACGTGAGTGGGCTGTCGCTCAGCCCGCGGTTTTGCGCTGCAGAAATCGCCGATTTCACGCGCGAAGGCAACCGCGTTCAAAGTTGAATGAACAGGCCGTTTGACGTGCACGCGAGCGGCGACACATCTTTCGAGTTTAGCGCGAGGTCAGCGCCACGACAGTGCCCATGCAGCCGCACCGGTCATCGCAGCAACGTTGAGCGCTGCGGTCAGGAAATCGCTCTACGACAATCCTGGAGAATCACATCAGGGAATGAACGAGCGGACGGGCTTCTCGATGGAACCCAGTTCTGCGCGTCGATCGTCGTACTCGGTCGGGTCGGAGAAGCCACCGAGCCATCCCATCAGCAGCAGGGTGGCTGCGAGCGGCGCAAGGAACAGCGAGATCTGCGAGCCGACGCGCAAGAACCCGGTCCAGAACAGCCACAACAGCAGCCCAAACAGCACGATGACACCGCCGCCCGTTTCCAGACCACGGTCGAATGCGTAGACGCCGGCGGCGGCAATCGCCAGGACGCCGACGATGAAGGGCACGATCGGAAGATCTGCGTGAAGAACGCCCATCGGCCAGTTGTTGCGGCGGGCGAAAAAGCGGTAGCTCGCCAGGCTCAAGCCCCAGCCGATCGCCCCGATCGCCAGAAGAAACAGTACATTGACCATGGCGAAACTCCTACTCGCTCAACCGCGTAGCGCATTTTTGCAGCAAATCCGGCGCCTTGCTAGAGGCAATCGCCGGAGAAAGTGATGTCTACGCGATAGCAGGATGGCTGGGCGAAGATTACCGAGCCAACGTAAACGCCCACGCTAGCGATCAATCTCGCCGAAAACGATGTCGAGCGAGCCGAGGATGGCGGAAACGTCGGCAAGCAGGTGGCCGCGGTTCATGAAATCCATCGCCTGGAGGTGCGGGAAGCCCGGTGCGCGGATCTTGCAGCGGTAGGGTTTGTTGGAGCCGTCGGCCACCAGATAGACCCCGAACTCGCCCTTCGGCGCTTCCACGCACGCA
>JAKAXS010000454.1 GCA_021816505.1 Pseudomonadota bacterium | reverse complement strand
GCCGTTTGCATCGGCATAGAAGAACTCTCCGGATATCCGTGCAAACGGTGCCAACCGACGGGCTACGGAATGGCCCGCAAGCAGGACCTGTGCGCCCGCAAGCTGGGCGCGCCCGAAGAGTTCCCGCATCTGCGAATCCAGTTCCGAGCCGTGCAGGGTGGTGTACGCGCGCATGGCGACCTCGGGCGGCCGCACGGCATCGCGCCAAGCGTCCAGAACGGCACCGGGTTGGCGCAGACGCAAGCCACCGGCAGGGTCGACCTCGGCCCATTCCTTGTCCAGCAACAGGCGGCGCACGTTGCTGACCTGCCCCAGGCTGACTCCTGCGCGCGCGCTCAACTCGGTCACTTTCCACGGCCCGGGATTGGTCATCATGGCCCGCAACACCCGCGCAGACTTCGGCGCAAACAGAGACTGCTGGGCCCGTTTGGTCGTGAATGGGTCGCGCTGCGTTTTCTCGATCTCGATGTGCATGCCGCCGAAGCTGATCCGGCTGTTCCCAGCCAGGTCCATCCATCCCAGACCTTCGGAACGGAGGATTTCCTGGCTCTGGGCGGAGAGGAATGGCGCAACGATGATGCCGTATGTACGAGCATGATCCGTTTCGAGCGCACGCCGCAGGCGTAGGGCGGCATCCCGGACATGGCGCGGCTGGCCGGACGAGTTGATCTCTGCCAGCAAGGTCCACGCCTTGCCGGACACGTTCAGGTCGAACGCTGCATCGACCTCCCCCCGAAATCCGACGTCGCCATCACGCGTGTTCACCCCGCTCGCGATCGGGACGACGGCGAGGAGATTGCGCAGCCTTTCCGCGATTTCAGCGACATCCAGGGATGGTGCGGATTTCATCGTAATTGGTATTTTCAACGACACATGAAATTAGCATGGTCAATGAAATCCGACAAGCGGACCTTAGCGAAATTGCACCTTTCAAGTTTTGCTGAAATCACCGCATTCAGTGAAACTCGGCGCATTCCGAGCGCGCGTCCCCGGCCGGGGCATTTCGGCGGTCGGCAATTCGTGGCAGGGCGCGTCCGCCTCATGCCGGGAATTTATTTGCTCGGGGAAAAATTCGGCGCGTTCTTGTCGAGCTCGCGCGCGATCTCGCTTTCCTCCGCCGTCAGGCCGTTGCGCAGCCGACGCGGCACGATGACACCGTGCAGTTGGGCACGCAGATCGTCCCAGCGCTCGTTCAAGACCTTCCAGTGATATTCGTCGTAGGTGCCCTGGAAAATGACCGGACAGATCTCAATGCGCGGTAGGCTGTCGCCGACAGTGCCAGCCTCGATCGCCTGACCGAGTTGCTTGGCCCAGTGGCTGCCGACGCGATCGACGCGCCCGATCTGCTGCTCTACGACGCCGGGATTCCATTCCGGATGCAGCAGTACCACGACACGGCAGGCCTGATGCAAGTTCAAACCCTCGCGCCCGACCATAGACTGCGCGACGAGCACGCGCGGAAGGCTTCTGGCGCGATTGAAACCGAGCTGCAACGCGCGGCGGGTTTCGGGCTTAGTCTCGCCGTACATCAAGCGGGCGAAGGTGCCGCGCTGAGAGCCATATTCCTCATCCAGGCGTTGGGCGATCTCGGGCCAAAGCGTAACGGCTCGCTTCTGGTCTAGATCGTTGTCGCCATCGGCGCCGGATACGTCATTATCCTGCAACACTGCCATCAAGTCGATGAAGGCCTTGGCGCATTGCTCCGGATCCGGATTTTCCGGATCATCGAGCAGGTCGTCGATCGCTCGAGTCAGGCCCGCTTTCGAGACATCCTGAATCGATGCGCCCGCCGCTTCGAGTAAGGCGCGCGCATCGCCGTGATGGTCCGCGAGCCCCTCGGATATCCAAGGCAGAAGATGTTCGCTCAGCTTCTTGCGACGCGCTTCGAGAGCGCGGTATTGTTGGCCCAACATCGAATCGATCTGATCGAATCCGAACTTGCAATTGAGCTGCCGGTATGCGGCTTCCACGGCGGGCCGTTCGTCTTCTTCCTGTTCCGCCATGACATGGACGACCGATTGAGGCCACGGCCGGCCATCCTGCAGGCAACGCAACATCTCGCGCGCGTTCAGCAGTTCGGTGATCGCCTTCAAGGGGCGGGTGAAGCGACCGAAGACGAGGACCTTTTCCTGTGCCATCGTATAGGCTTCGATGGCTTCGACCGCTTTGAGAATCGCGGGGTGGTTGTATAGCCCATGGCTGGCGCTGGCCTTGGCCATGAGGTTCCGCCACCATTCGGCCCTTGAGTACCGCTTGTCCATTCCTCGCTCGTTTTCCGGCAGAGCCGCCTCGGAATCTATCTCGGATGGCGTTTGCGCTTCTTCTTGCTCGGCGTCGGCGACTCCATCCTTTTGCAGATGGTCGATGAGGCTGGCGATGGCATGGCCATTGCCTATGGTCAGGCGCAGCCGTTTGGCCACCGGATCGTCGGCCTGATGCGTGACTAGCGACAAGGATTCCGCGGCGCAAACGACCTGCCTCCACGCCGGAGTCAAATCCTCAAGACGGATCACGATCTCCTTTTCCAGGCGATAGGCATCGGTGTCCTGCATCGCATGCCGAGCGAATCTTTGGACCGTCTCGTCTTCCCGCTTGTCTCGACGTAGTAAATAGGGCGCAAGGCTTCGTTCGAAAGCTTGTGCCGATCTCCGATAGCTGGCGCGTGCCTCCTCGCTGCTGCGCCAACTGTGGCGGATGCGTTGCACGCTGCCGGCGTAGTCTTCGATGCCTTGACTTATGTATCTAAGCGAAGCTTCTGAAATCCCCAGGCGCTGTAGCGTCTGCTTCCATTGAGACACGTCGAGCTCGATCGGCGTTGCGGTCATGGCCAGCCGACGGACGTCGTAGGACTTTAAGATGATTTTTTCCAGAAGACGCGATAGCATGGCGTCGGCACCACGGCTTTTGTGGGCTTCGTCGATAATGACAAGATCGAAGCTCCCGAAGCCGAGTCCGACAGCGCTCTCTAACAGTGTCCTTAACTCGCTATTGCGGCCATACATTCCAGCATCAACCGCTTGCGGCCACGGCGTCTCATCTTCGATTTCCTTTAGACGCCGAAAAACCTCGCTGCGTTCGTCTTGCGGCGCATTGGTGCAAATGTTGCGAGCGGCATTGAGCACCCAATCGTCATCGAGATATTCGTTACAATGAAATTGGTTCGGATAGCGTCCGGTGCGCCGTTTGCGCCATTCGGCATAGATGCAGGGAAGCAGGCTCCAACGCCAAGCCAAATCGGGATTGGCGTTGTTTCCGAACCGCCAATTGGCGAAGGCGTGCGATAGCAGCAAGATCGGCTGCTCAAACCAGGGACG
>JAKAXS010000453.1 GCA_021816505.1 Pseudomonadota bacterium | reverse complement strand
TCTGCCTCGGTACGATCAACCACAGCCTCCTCTCCATCGAGGCGTTGAAGAGACGGGCGATCGAAATCCGCGGCATCGCGTTCGTCGGAGATGAGAATGCCGACAGCGAGCGAACCATCACGGAGATCGGTGGGGTGCGCCGGTTGGGCCGGCTGCCGTGGCTGAAGGAGCTGACACCGCCGTCGCTGCTCGCCGCCTTCAACGAGAACTTTTCGCGCGAGGATTTCCTTTGACGCGCTCGCCGGTCTGGCACCCGTTCACGCAGCACGCCCTGCAGCCCGATGCGACGCTGATCGCGCGCGGAGAGGGCGCGTGGCTGGAGACAAGCGACGGGCGGCGCATTCTCGATGGGATTTCGTCATGGTGGGTGGTCACACATGGTCATCGCCATCCGCGCATCGTTGCCGCGATCAAGTCGCAGATCGATCTGTTGGACCAAGTGATCTTCGCCGGGTTCACGCACGAGCCGGCGGAGCGGCTGGCGGGGGAGCTGCTGCAGATCGCGCCGGGTCTCTCGCACGTTTTCTACACCGACAGCGGATCGACATCCGTCGAGGTGGCCTTGAAGATGGCACTCGGCTACTGGCGCAACATCGGTCATCCGCGGTCGCGCATCGTGGCGCTGGAGCACGGCTATCACGGCGACACCATCGGTACGATGTCGGCTGGTGCCCGGGGTGTGTTCAATGCCGCGTATGAGCCGCTGCTGTTCGACGTGTCGCGGCTGCCGTTCCCGCATGCGGGACAAGAGCAAGCGACGCTCGATGCGTTGGAGGCCGCGTGCCGGACCGAGAACCCCGCCGCGCTGATCGTCGAGCCGCTCATCCTCGGTGCGGGCGGCATGCTGATGTACGCCCCGCACGTGCTGGCGGAGATGGCGCGCATCTGCGCAACGCACGGCGTACTTTTGATTGCTGATGAGGTGATGACAGGGTGGGGCCGCACGGGGCGCATGCTCGCATGCGAACACGCGCAGGTCGTGCCGGATATCCTTTGTCTTGCAAAGGGCATCACGGGTGGATCGCTGCCGCTTGCCGTGACGCTGTGCAAAGCGAGCATCTTCGACGCGCACCATTCTGCGGATCGCGCGAGAACTTTTTATCATTCAAGCAGCTACACCGCGAATCCCGTGGCGTGCGCGGCGGCCCTGGCCAACATCGAAATCTGGAAAACAGAACCCGTCGAGCAACGTCTGTCGGCGATCGCAGGGATGCATCAGGCGGGGCTGGAACGATTGTCCCAGCTGCCGGGCTTCAGCGATGCGCGGCAGCTTGGCACCGTGGCCGCGATCGACGTCAAGGTAAACAACCCTGGCTATCTTGCAGATATCGGTCCGCGGCTCTATGCAGCGTTGATTGAGCGCGATGTCCTGCTCAGGCCGCTGGGCAATACGATCTACGTTATGCCTCCCTACTGTGTGACGGTAGAAGATCTCGACCGCGTGTACTCTGCAATCGCGGACGCAGTTCAGGCGTTCGATTGAGGGTTCGATGGGTTCGACGATTTTGGGATTTGGGCATTCGGTGCCGAGGCTTCGGGTCGGCAATGCGGAGCTTGAAGCAAAGCTATCGTTGGAATCGGGTTGGATCGAGCGCCGTACCGGCATCGTCGAGCGCCGTTGGGCGAGCGAAGACGAGGCCCTCTCTGATTTGGCGGTGGCTGCTGGGGCCATGGCGCTGGAGCGGTCCGGCGTGGCGCCCGAGGCTGTGGCGTTGGTTCTGTTGGCCACATCTACGCCTGACCACTTGTTGCCTCCATCGGCACCGCTCGTTGCGCACCGCTTGAATTTGGGCGGGGCGGGTGCAGTCGACATGGCGGGCGCGTGCGCGGGGTTTCTCTATGCGCTGACATTCGCCGACGCCTCCGTCCAGGCGCATGGCGCGCCGGTGCTCGTGATTGCCGGCAACATCCTGTCGCGGCGCATCAACTTCGCGGAGCGCGATACGGCCGTCATTTTTGCCGATGCAGCCGGAGCGGTGGTCGTCGGTCCCACGCAACGCCGTGACACCGGCGTGCTGGGCGTGACGCTGGAGTCGGACGCCCGCTATTACGACGCGATCAAGATCGCGGGCGGCGGCAGCCGGAAACCGTTCGTGGATGGCATGTCGGCATCCGAGACGAAGATGCAGATGCGCGATGGCGGCACGGTGTTTCGCCAAGCTGTAGAGATGCTGGCGCGAACCTCGGACGCGACGCTGGAAGCAGCGGGCCGCGTGATCGACGAAGTGGACCTCTGGGTGCCGCATCAAGCGAACGCCCGCATCATCGCCTCATCGCAGGCGCGGTTGGGCATCGCTTCCAGCAAAGTGTTGACCAGCGTCCGGGACTACGGAAACAGCTCTGCGGGGACGATACCGCTGACGATGTCGCTCCACGCCGATCGCTTCAAGCCGGGCGATCAGGTTCTGCTCTCGGCAGTCGGCGCGGGTCTGACGGGTGGGGCGATGCTCTACGGGCTATAGGCCGATGTTTCGCGCGGAACAGCGCGAACGGGCGGGATCCTTCAGTTTGTCGGCATGAACACGGCGCAGCCGTCTTGCCGAACTGGGGAACCGACAATGAAAACGCAGTCTTCGTCATCGATGATCTGGCCGACCACGCTCGCAGGTTTGCTGGGCGGCGTCATGCTTGTGTTCGCCGTGCTGGCGGTTCCCACCGACGCCGCGACCCCGTCTTCGTCAACGATCAGCCAAGCGCGCTGATGCGACATATGTGACGAGGTTCCAACTCTTCTTGCGAACCATTCGCAACTAGGATAGCGTCTACTCTGGCGATTTGTCAGGGTGTGGCGATGGATGCGGTGGTGACACAAGACGAGCGGGCTTGGCGGACGCGATCTGAAAATCCGCCGCTGTCAGAAATTTTCAGGTCGATCCGCGTGCCGGTCACAGGCAGCGGCTGGCGCAAGATGGCGGCTTTCGCAGGCCCCGGCTATCTCGTCGCCGTCGGTTACATGGATCCCGGAAACTGGGCCACGTCGCTCGCGGGCGGTTCGAAGTTCGGCTACACGCTGCTCGTCATCGCGCTCGTTTCCAACATCATGGCGATCATCCTTCAGTCGCTCTGCGCGCGCCTGGGCATCGCCACGGGACGCGATCTGGCACAGGCATGCCGCGATGCGTTTCCCCGGCCGGTCGCATGGGTGCTGTGGCTGTTCGCCGAACTGGCGATTGTCGCCACGGATTTGGCCGAAGTCATCGGCACGGCCATCGGCCTCAATCTGCTGCTGGGAATCCCGCTCGAAATCGGCGTCGTGCTCACGGCGCTCGACGTGTTCCTGATCCTTTGGCTGCAAAATCTCGGGTTTCGCTGGATC